>JASKZZ010000184.1 GCA_030147335.1 Herpetosiphonaceae bacterium
CAGCACCGCAATGCGCTCCGAAATTTCCATAACGAGACTCATATCATGCTCAATCAAGATCACGGTGATGCCAAGCTCATCGCGCAGCCGTCGAATAAGATCCGTCGCATCTTCGGTTTCTTGCGGATTCATACCAGCCGCGGGTTCATCCAGAAGAATCAGCTTCGGATCGGAAGCAAGCGCTCGTGCGATTTCCAGCCGTCGCTGCTCCCCATAGGGCAAGCTGCGCGCAAGACTATCGGCGCGATGACGCAAGCTCACGAATTCCAGCAACTGGAGCGCCCGATCCGTTGCTGCTCGTTCTTCACGTTTGAACGCTCGATTATGCAGCAAGATTTGCAGAAGGTTTGCATGCAGGCGTGTGTGCATACCTACCAACACGTTTTCCAGTACACTCATGTTATGGAAAAGGCGGATATTTTGGAACGTGCGCGTAATACCTAACGCCGCAATCTGGTCGGGACGAAGACCAATTAGTGAACGGCCATTTAGCGTAATTGTGCCGCCGTCGGGCTGGTAGATACCGGTGACAATATTAAAGAACGTCGTTTTACCAGCGCCATTTGGGCCAATGACGCTCACGATACTTCGTTCATCGACCGTCAACGACACCTCGTTCACTGCCAACAGACCGCCAAAGCGTTTCTGCACTGATTTGGTTTCCAGCAATGCCACGATGTTATCCTTCTGCTAAACGCGATGGACCTGCGCTTCATGTTCCAAGGCGGCGCATGCCGTTATACATCCGGCGGCGTTACTTGATGCCAACGTCAGGATGCACCAGATTTTGCTCGTCTTGAACCATCTGCGCACCCTCCTCACCCTCGCCTTCATGAAGCTCTAAGCGACGGCGACGTTCAGGCAGTAATCCTTCGGGCCGGAAGATTGTCATCAGGATCAGCACGAGGCCAAAAAAGAGCCGCTGGTACTGTACAGGATCGAAGCTTTCGGGAATAGGTAGTCCCGCTTGTCGCCAGATAACCAGTTGATTGGCAAAGTCCGGCAAAATGCGCAGATTGAGCAACGTAATCAGTGTTGCGCCAAGAATAGCGCCTGGAATGCTGCCCATGCCACCCAAAATAACCATCGCCAAAATCGAGATTGACTGCACAACATCAAAGGTCGGCGGACTGATGAAGCGGAGCTTTGCCGCGTACAACACACCCATGGCGCCGGCAAACGAAGCACCGGCAGCAAATGCCAGCAATTTCATCCGCACCAACGGCACGCCCATCGCAATCGCAGCCGTTTCGTCCTCTCGAATCGCAGTCCATGCTCGGCCCACACGCGAATCGCTCAAACGGCGAGCCATCACGATTGTGATCACCACAATCATCAGGGCAAGCACGTAAAAATACACGCGATACTCAGCGCCAGGACTTGGATTAATGTTAACTGCGTCAAGAAGAGGCTCGAAAAACAGCGGTGGTTGACCAATGTTTGTAATACCCTGTGCGCCGCCCGTAATATTGATGGGCCGGTTCAGATTATTCGCAAGCAGCCGGATAACCTCGCCAAATCCAAGCGTCACAATTGCAAGATAATCACCACGCAGCCGCAAAACAGGCAAGCCCAGCAAGACACCAAAAAGAGCCGCTGCCAGTACGCCAAGCACAAGAAACACAAAGAACCAGGCACTTCCTAGCGGAAATGAATCAGCTAGGCCTGGAAAAATGTTTGCGGCCTGCGGCGTACTGAAGATTGCCCACAGATACGCCCCGATGGCGAAAAACGCAACGTAGCCAAGGTCGAGCAGGCCAGCAAAACCAACTACGACGTTTAGCCCAAGTGCAAGCGCGACAAAAATTGCCGCCTGTGTAACAACATCCAAAAAGCCTTGGTTAAGATTGCCGACGTAGGGCATAACAATGCCCAGCACAATCAAGCCCAGCACAACCTTTAGCCACGTAGGGACGGGGAAGTAATAGATCGCCAGCAACGACGACAGGAATACCAAAAAGGCAATTGTCGAGAACGGAAAGGTGATCAGCCAAAGGCTTGCGAGGGCAACATACAAGATCACGGCGATGTATGGAGTATACCCAGTACCCAAAAAAGCCTCTATTCGTTGGCGGAGGCTGGGCTGCCCAAGAGAGGGTGTTTGTTGACGTGTGCTCACCGTGCCCTCCTAGACCTTTTGCGTTGTCGCCTCGCCCAGCAGGCCAGACGGACGGAAAATTAGAATACCAATCAAAATCAGAAATGATGCAACACTGGCATAATCCGGCCCACTGAAGCGACCGCCAGTAAACAGCGTGAGATAGGTTGACACAAATGCTTCCAACAAGCCCAGTACGATACCGCCGACCATTGCACCAGTAATATTGCCGATGCCGCCTAACACTGCAGCTGTAAACGCCTTAAGCCCCGCAATAAACCCAATGTATGGATTAACGGTCGCATATTTGATACCGAAGAGAACACCAGCCGCGCCACCCAAAGCGCCGCCAATAAAAAATGTTACTGCGATAATGAGATTGACATTAATACCCATTAAGCTGGCAGTTGGGCGATCTTGAGCGACGGCGCGAATCGCCTTGCCTAATTTTGTTACGTTAATCAAATAGTTAAGCGCGACCAGCATGATCAGCGAGGTAACAATAAAGATCAATGATTGGCTATCAATCGACACCCGTAAATTTACGCCGGTCGCTGTGGACATTTCAAAAAGTTGGAAACGACGGCTCAGACCAAGTTGAGGATAGCGCAAATTAAATCTGGCCGGGCCAGCAATCAACCGCACAAGGTCTTGCAGCACTAATGACACGCCGATTGCAGAGATAAGCGGGACCAAGCGCGGCGCGCTGCGCAGTGGACGGTACGCAAATCGTTCGATTGTTACAGCAAGCGTGCCGCTCACAGTCATCGCCACCAGCAGCGCGAGCACCACAAAGACAAGTGGATGCATCCTACCCAGTAGCCCCTGCGCGGCTAGCCAGATGCCAAGTCCGCCCCCAACGAAAGCGCCTACCATGTAGATTTCGCCGTGGGCAAAGTTGATGAACTCCAAAACGCCATACACTAGCGTATAGCCGAGTGCAATCGTTGCGTAAAGGAATCCCAGCACAAGCCCGTCAATAATGACGAGCGGCAATACTGATATTACTCCATTCAGCAGATTCGCCTGGGATCTTCCGTTCAAGGCCAACGCCAAAATCAGGACAATCGCGCCAAGGATCAGTGAGCCGCCGATGACGAACACAAATATTTGGCCGAGCGGCGCCAACACTTGCCGCAGCGTTGTCAGCGACGACCCGTGTCTAACGACCGGCTGCGTTTGAGCCTCCACTGCCATACACTTCGTCCATTTCTGATAACGAGGAATTACTCGATGAGGATCAATGAATGATAGCACAGGAGGGCGAGCAGGGCTCGTCCTCCTGTAAGCTCACACAATGAATATTATTCCGCCGGAGGCTCGGCCTCAACCGTACCTGCAACCGTATTCTGACCCCAGTTCGCAGGATCGCCGGACTGAACTTCGAACACGTAGTAGGTCGCTGGTGCTCGGTCGCCCTCGTCATCGAACGTGACGGTGCCGGTCACACCCTGGAACGTGTCGACCTCCTCCATGGCAGCCTTGACTTGCTCGCGCGTCGGCCTTCCGTTCGCTTCCGTAGCAGCATTGGCAATCGCTAGCAAACAGGCTTTAGCTGAGTCGTGTGCCTGGAATGAAGGATATGCGGCAGGAGTGTTATTTGCCTCCTGATAATCCTGCGCAAACTGCGCTGCTTGAGGATAGGAGCTTGCGGGGCCTGAAACCGTTACATAATTCGTACCGACTACAGCTTCGCCGCCCAACTGCGCCAGATCGGGAGAATCAAGTCCGTCGCCGCCAAGGATCGGCGCTTCAATACCGCGATCACGCATCTGTTGAATCAATGGACCGGCGCGATCATAGATGCCGCCGAAGAAGACAACATCAGGATTAGCAGCCTGAATCGGCGTCAGCACAGCGTCAAACACTGCTGTTTCCTGCGTACCGGCGAAACCCGCGACTGTAATGCCGCGCGTCTCCATCTCGTCACGGAAAACCGTCGCCAGACCTTCGCCATATGCGGTCTGGTCGTGAAGCACATATACGTTCTTCGCCTGGAGGTTGTTTTGCGCGAAGTCTGCCGCAACAACACCCTGCACGTCGTCACGTCCAACCAAGCGATAGCCGGTGCCGTCAAACTCTTCGGTGATACGTGGATTGGTGTTGGCGGGCGAGATCATGACCAGATTCGCGTCACGATAGGTTGGTAGTGCGGCAAGCGCAACACCGGAGTTAATGTGGCCAACCACACACATAATATCCTGGTCGGCAGCGATGCTGTTAGCATTAGATGCACCAACTGACTCTGTGGCCTGGTCGTCGAATTGAACAAGCTCCAGATTCTGGAAGCCTATCTCCTCGCCGAGCTGCTCGACGGCAATCCGTGCGCCGTTAAACCCAGTTGTGCCAAATTGTACCTGCGGTCCTGAAAGTGGACCCTGGTAAGCAATCTTGACCGTTCCAAGATCTAAACCACTGACACTTGGAAGCTCTTCAGCTACCGTTGCGGTTGAGGTTGTAGCTGCACTTGCTTCCGCTGCAGTTGACGTTTCTGTTGTGGCGGCAACGGACGCCGAAGCTGCTACCGAGGGCGCTGCTGATTCTGAAGCCGCTACTGAAGCTGCTACCGATGGGGCCATTGATACCGCAGCCGATGCTCCGGCATCGGTTGTCGTTGATGCGGCTGGAGATGATGCGGGGGTTGCTGCGCCACAAGCTGCAAGCAATGAGGCTAGAACAACAAGCAACATCACAAACGAAACAATACGTTTCATGAACACTTCCACTCCTTCGTTAACCAAATTCACCAACACGATTTGCCTGTGAGGGCCGAGCACTAACCTGCTGCCTCACGATCCTTGAACCTGCATCCATTGTTGGGCAGGACACCTCCTTGCTAACCTGAAACTGTTAGGAATAAAAAAATACCGAGGGGTCGACCGCCAACATTGGTCAGGTCGGATACCCAAGCCGCAGCCTGAATTGACTGCGGCTTATGGAATTTGGCAGCTACTGGCGAGGGCAGAGCCACAAGTCGGTTTACTCCAGTTCTGAGTAATATGCATCCAGTATACAGCAACTCGAGCGACTCGGCGTTATGTACCGGAACGTATGGCCGAGAGTGTACAACGTGCGTCAAATAATTGTCAAGAAAGGGAACCTATGGCACACTGGTGTGGGAGGCTTGAAATGCGTGCATATGGCGACTCGCCCAATCATTGGCCATCCTGGCTCGTCGCGATTCTTATCTTTGTGGTGCTTGTCGCCCTGCTACGATTTGCTAGTGGCGGCAACGCGACACAAGCCGGTGGCTTACAACAACAATTCGCAGCAAGTCCGCCTGCTCCAGACGCGGGCAGAATCGAGCTGCCGCCAGTCCCAACAAACCTGGCATCACTTGCGAGAACAACGACTGCGCGTATTTTAGGGGGACTGACCAGCGCGCCGCTCAACAAGATTGGGCGGAACGAGACATTGGAAGTCGAGATTACCAGCATCGATCCAGTTGATGGTGGACTCAAGCTAGCAGGCCGTGTCACCAATATCAGCGCCGCTCCGGTAAACGTTTCCCTTGATAGCTTTCGCTTCACAGATGCGGGTGGTACCGTGTATGCTTCATCGGGTAGTCCTGCGACGGCGCTTCAACCCCAGCAAACAGCGCCATTAGACTTGAGCCTACCAATTCCAGCTACATCGCAGCTAACTCTGGACGTAACACAGCCTGGCCAACCGCCTATTCAGCTCATCCTGCTGAACACTCCGCCTACTCCAACGCCGTAAAGACTCTGCGCCAACAAATCGGCTGAAGTCGGACGGCAATTACAAAGCATTCACGCCGAGCTGTAACAAGGTTACGGCAAGGTACAGCGTGAATGCCACGATAAACAGCAGCGGCAGCACAACCCCGACGAGTGTGAGTACCAGCGAACGCGGACGTGGTGGAACAGTGCGAAATCCTGGGATCAACTCGTCCTTAAATGCACGCCAGCCACTCCACAGCATTATTCCCGCCACGCCAACGGCTAAGGCAACTGCTCCAAGAACAAGCACAAAGCCAACAATCACCATGGATGCTTCCTTCTATGGTTCTGTAGCCGTCAAGCCTGCGATACTACCATCAGCGCGGTACGCCTCGGCACGTGTACTGCCATCAAGTGACAACGTCCAAATACTGCTTGACGCAGCAAACTGGGGTTCTACCTCCGGCCCACGCACGCCCTCGTCTTCCAGATCTGTGCGAACATACACGAGCATGTCCTCTAACGCGGTTGCCGACCCAATCCCTGATGCCGTACTGCCGCTTGCCAGTGTTTCTATCGAGCCCTGGGCAGGACGGCGCTGAATGGTATAGCGCAGCACACTTTCAGACGGACATTCTGCGGTTAGATAGACCAACCCCTGACCGGTAAAAGCGAGTGGTCGCTGCCAAAAGCCACGCTGCTCAACCGCTACTTGCGAGCCGTCGTCACGTAGCACGACGAGGTCCGCGCCGTCGTCAACCGCTCGCAGCGCTTCAAGCGCAATTTGATTGGTAGCACGATTAACCACAAACTGTCCAACACCGTCGTAGGTCGCGCCAGTCAAAATCGCCGCTGTTAGCTCTGCTTCCTCACCAGCGGTGTTCCGCACAAAAATGACCGACTGACCACTCTCGTTATCGGCGCGGTACAAAAGTCGGCCATCAGCCAGCCATTGAGGTCGTGACCGGCTCCACTCATCAAGCGCCGCAACGGGTGTTGCCTCGCCACCAACAACCGGAACCGTTAGAACATGCAGCACAGCAGGAGGGCTAGGCGCAACATTGGCCGAAAATGCAATCGTCTTGCCGCTCGGCGCAAATACTGGGTCGGCGCAGCCACCGGCATCCGCGAGCTGCTGCTGATTACCGCCATCAATCCCCATGGTCCAAAGCGTTGCCCGAACTTCATATGGTAGCGCAAAAGGTTCAGAATCAGCAGGAGCGCGGCAAACCGCTAACAACGTGCCGTCTGGACTAAGCGCAACGCCAATCTCAAGCTCCGGCGTTTGCACCACCGGCTGCGCCCGGCCATTTTGCAGCCGGAACACATCGCCATCGTTAAGAAAAAAGACTGGTTGGGTAAGCGCAGCGGCATCGCCGGTAGCTTGTCCCAGCGGATCGTCTTCCGGTGGATACGTCGCGTCACGCGCAATTTCAACAATCAGTTCGTCGCCCTGGACACGCACACGAAACGGTCGCGGCTCACTCAAGCCAATGCCGAGCAGTGCACCACGACTTTCCAACGAGTTGGCGGCAAATGAAACACGTTCAAGCACGCCACTGGGTGTAATCTCGGCAGTTTCGGTCAAAAGCGAACTTGCAAACAGGTCGTCGTGTGCCCAGTCTTCGAGGTTAACAGCAATAATCGCGTCACCGGGTGGCTCGGCTGCGCCAATATCAGCATCCAGTGGCCAACCGGCAGCTAGCATACAACTCGCCACGCCATGGAGCGAACCAGTCGTTTCAGCAAAAACAAATGTTACTTGCTCAAAGTCATTTGTCTGCTCAGTACGAACACCGTCGAGACGAGCAGCGAAACGAGCGCCATTGGCCGGTCCAAACTCACGTCGGCAATACGACACATCGGCTGGACCCTGACTGGCCTGGACGGTAGGTATTGCTGTAGAAGTTGGCTGAATGGAAGGTTCGATCGTTGGTTCAAGTGTCGGCACCTGTGTGCGAGTAGGTGCAGGAGGAACGGTTACTTGGGGCGCAAGCGCAGTTGCTGTTTGACGATTGATCGGCACCGGACGCGCATCAACCGAACAGCCAACGAGCAGCAGCAGCCCAAACAATCGCAGCACAAGACAACATTGTCTCATTGGCACTACGCCCGTTCGCCTTGTTGATTCACTTTGATCCAACCCCGTCGCATCGCAAAAACGACAGCCTGGGTACGGTCGTTGACGGCAAGCTTGCGCAAAATCGAGGAAATATGGTTCTTTACAGTTTGGTTACTGATGTTAAGCTTGACCGCAATCTCTTTGTTGGTACGGCCCGAAGCGACTAGCTCCAACACCTCGATCTCGCGCGGCGACAGCGGCGAGTAGATATTATCACCATTCTCGTCTGCGCTCAGCACACGGAACTCTTGCAGCACCGACGCCGCGATTTCGGGCATCGACAGCACAAGATCGTTGATTGGATAATCGCCACGCCGCACATTTTGCAGCACCTTCAACAGTTCATCCCACGGTACGTTATGCGGAATAAACGCAGCTACACCTGCACGTAACGCCTTGATCATCAGCTTTTCGTCTTGCTCAACACTCAGCAGCACGATGCCGATGTTTGGATGGCTACGCTTAATTGCCCGCGCTACTTCCAGCCCGTTTACACCCGGCAGATTAATTTCGATCAAGACAATATCCGGATCTGTATAATCTACGAGCTGAATCGCCTGTTGGCCATTACCAGCCTCGCCGGTTATGCGGAACTCTGGATGCCCTGACAGGTGGTACCGCAACCCTTGACGAAATAGTGGATGGGCGTGCACAAGAACGACGCCGGATTTGCTCACCGCACTCCTACCTTTCCACCCTGCAACAAATGCAGTTTGAAGCAAACTAAAATTGCACAACAACTAGCTACACTATACGATACCTACACAAGATAATTTTAAATATAGAAAGATGTAGTAGCGTTGTTCGGAAAACTGTCGCATTATACGGCAACCAATGATTTCCCCGCAACCCGTTGAAAAGTAACTCCGCAGCAGACGTAGCATGCATCACTAGCTTGATCCGTTGAATCACTGCTATGCATCGCCTAATCTTGGACCGCCCAACCAGTTCTCACCCTTGATATGCTACCATACGGCATACCTGTTCTACGGAGGATTTTACTGTGCTTGCACATCTCGACGCGCTATCACCATTGGATGGGCGCTATGCTGAAGATACTGCGCTACTTCGCGGATACCTTACCGAAGCGGCATTGTATCGTGCCCGTGTCCAGGTTGAGGTTGAATATCTATTATTTCTAGCTCGTTCGCCACGTATTCCATTTGTCGCGCCACTTGATCCAGCGCAACAAGCGTCGCTGCGAGTATTATATCGACAGTTTACGCCTGACGATGCACATGCGATTGCAGCCTGGGATAAGCGCGTCAACCACGACGTAAAAGCTGTCGAATATTGGCTGCGCGAGCGTCTCGCTGATCTTGGCTTGGGCGCATGGCAGGAAGCTGTTCACTGGGCGTTAACGTCCGAAGATGTGAACAACCTGGCATACGCTCTTTTGGTACGCGGCGCGCGTGATAAGGTGCTGGTACCTGCAATCCGTGACATTTATATGCATCTGCGTGAGCTAGCTATCGCCTTTGCCGAAATCCCAATGCTGTCACGGACTCATGGTCAACCGGCAACACCTACGACCCTGGGCAAAGAGCTTAATGTTTTCGCCCATCGCATTGGGCGCGCCAATGATGTGTTGGGCCATGTGCTGATAACCGGCAAGCTGAATGGAGCGACCGGAACGTATGCGGCGCATGTTGCCGCATTACCGAACATGGACTGGATCCGTTTTAGCCAGGCGTTTATTAAGTTTCTTGAGCTTGAGCCAACTTTGCTGACGACCCAAATTGAGCCTCATGATACGCTTGTCGAGCTATGTGATGCGCTGCGCCGTGTCAACACCATTTTGCTTGACCTCAACATGGATTTGTGGCGCTATATCAGTGACGGTTATTTTAGCCAGCGCCTTCAGCCCAACGAAGTAGGCTCGTCGACAATGCCACACAAAGTTAATCCGATCGACTTTGAAAATAGCGAGGGCAATATCCACGTCGCAAACGCGCTGCTCGAAATGCTTGGACGCAAGCTGCCTGTATCCCGCCTTCAGCGCGATCTTTCAGACAGCACAGTGCTGCGCACACTTGGCACAGCATTTGGACATAGCCTGCTTGCATATCATCGCTCACTGCGTGGCCTGGGCAAGATCGAGCCTAATGTAGATCGTATCAGCACTGAACTGAGCGCGCATCCGGAAGTGCTGGCCGAGGCAATCCAAACCATCCTGCGCCGTGAAAATTATCCGCAGGCGTACGAGGCATTGAAACAGCTCACGCGAGGCAACGCGCCAACGTTTGCTGACATTCAACAGTTTATCCAGAAGCTTGAAGTGCCGCCCGAGGTAAAGGCTGAGTTAGACGCTTTAACACCCGAGCAGTATATTGGCTTGGCTCCAACACTGGCGCGTATGCAACCTTAGACTATTTGTGCCAACATTTAGGTACTACCGTGCTTTCGCGCCACCGACCTATGGCAATCAGCACGCTAGCCGATTACTATTCGAGCTACTTCTCGGTCTGATCACGTACAGATCAATGCACTTAGCGCTGAGAGCCCTCTGCGCGTGAGCTAACCGAGAGCATCTTTTGCAAAAACGCCACGACAACAGTCGTGGCGTTTTTGCATGCGTTCCATAAGCGCTATTCCATTTGACGATAACCGCTACGAAAATACAGCAGCGGCGTTGTTTCCCGCTGCACCTCCGCCGCCACTACCTCACCCACAAAAATGGTATGATCGCCGCCCGGTAACTGGCTATAAAGCCGGCACTCGACCGCCGCTAGCGCGTCATTTAGAACCGGCGCGCCGACGACGCCTACATGATAGTCTACTTTGGAAAATTGCTTCCGGTCGGGAGATGCAAAAAGCCGCGATAAACGCTCGCCGTCTTCGGCTAAAATGTTAACAACAAAAGCACCTGCCTTGCTTAGCACATCATGAGTGGCTGAACGTCGATCAACACAAATTAGCACAAGCGCAGGCTCAAGTGAAAGCGAAGTAAATGAGCTTACTGTTATGCCGCTGCAAATATCTTCATAGCAAGTCGTAACAACCGTTACACCGGACGCAAAATGCCCCATCACCCGTCGAAACTCAAACTGATCTATAGTCACTGCGTGCTCCCTTGAAACATCTGTGGATGCACATTGTACAAAGTGCCGTTTGCCTGGGCAACTTGCCCATTCGTACAGCATCCACACGGTGCAAGAAAGCAACGCCCCATAGCAAAACGACGGAGAACAATGCTCTCCGTCGTCAATCACATCAACACACAGCTTTTTACGCGGCATCCGCGAAATCACGCTTTTCTGGAACGATGATCGTGGGAACATGTACAAATAGTAACGCTGTTTGCCGCGTTAGCTCAATAACCTCGTCAAGTTCAACCAATGGACGTCCATCATACAGTACCAAAAAAATGCCATCCGTAAATGCGCGCCACGACTGGGCAATCGCGAGCTGCTCATCAAGTGGTCCAAAACCAATCTGAGCGCCATCGGGCAGCAGCAACGGCAGCGATGTTGTAATCATCCCGCCTGAACGTGCTTTACGCAGCTCGGCACGAACTTTATCGGCAATCAAGTCGCGGGTAGTAATAGGACCGCGCTCGAACAAAATATAGCATTGGCCATTCGGTAACGTTGGTTGGCCAGGTAGTATCGTTGGTACGCGCAATGCAACTGTTGGCATGCGTATTCCTCCCAAATTAGCGTACATACTCGTTATTAATCGTCAGTGTAGCAGCTACTTGTGACACCTACAGTCACAACGACTCGTACGTAACACTGAATCGCTGATGGTACAATGGCGACCATGACAAGTAGCACAACAAAAAGTTGGTGGTTGTTTCTTAGGGGCTTTCTTCGTGCTCCACGCTCAGTCGGCTCAATCGCGCCTTCATCGCAGTGGCTGGTACGGGCGATGCTTGACGAAGCGCAAGTTGAAACAGCGCGGGTAGTCGTCGAGTTTGGGCCAGGAACTGGCGTGTTTACCGATGAAATTGTTCGACGGCTACAACCTGATGCCCGTTTGCTGGTCTTTGAAGTTAACACAGCGTTTTACACCGACTTAAGCGCCCGCATACATGACCCTCGGGTTGAGCTTATTCACGGCTCTGCGGCAGAGCTTGAACAGCATATTCAGCGACTTGATCTGACCGCGCCGGACTGTATTGTTTCGGGCTTACCATTTACCTCATTGCCGCGCTTTGTAACGCATGAAATCCTTTCCGCAACCTACCAGGCGCTCCGTCCCGGCGGTGTGTTTGTAACCTACCAATACACACCAGTTTTACGGAAACTCCTGATCAGCCATTTTGACGATACACGCATTACACGTCTTGTTATCCGAAATCTGCCGCCTGCTCTTGTATTTGTATGCAGGAAGCGCGTATGACCCAAGCACCGGCAGCGAATCGATCGACTGCATCATCCCTTCGGCTACATGGTTGGCTGGTTCTTGCTGTCCTGGGAATGCTTGTATTGTTTGCCGTTTTGACATGGTTTTTCTGGTTGCCGTCCTGGATTCAAACACCGCGCACAAGTATCGGCACCATCACCAAAAGGCGACTAGACGGAACACTGCTGATTGCGATCAATGGACTGGTTCTGTATGGTTTGTATGCTGTTGGCGCATTGTTCTTATGGCGAATGCCGACAACCACTAGCCATCATTTAACGGTGTGGACCGGCGCAATTGCTGCTTGCGCAATCTTGCTTTGGAGCTATCCTGTCACATCCACCGACATCTTCGACTATTTCTTTCGTTCACGCATGTCGCTCGTGTACGACGCCAATCCGTATATCAATCTACCTAATCAATACAAAAACGACCAATTTTTGCGCTATATTGGCTGGCCGAACGCGCCGTCTGCTTATGGCCCACTGTGGGAATACTTAAGCGCCCTGCTTATTTGGACTACCGGATCGTCGCTGCTGGCCAGTGTTGTAGGATATAAGCTGATTTCAGCTGTAACACATCTCGCATGCGGAGCATTGATTGCAAAGCTGATCGAGGTTCAGCAGCTCAAAACACTCGGCGCCTATCTTTGGCTACTCAATCCCCTCGTGCTGTGGGAGCTAGTTGCGATCGGGCACAACGACGGCCTCATGGTACTAGCCTTATTGTTGGCGCTGCTTGCAGTACGTTCCAATCTTCACTGGCTAGCTATCCTTGTGCTTACCGCTGGCGCGCTCGTTAAGTTTCTACCGGCAATCTTTCTACCACTGGTTGTTCTCGACTGGATGCGACACCAATCGACATGGCGCGAACGAACTTTGCGCTGCATTGCGGCATTGATGATCGTTGCGCTGCCAACCATTTTCTTGTACGCGCCGTTTTGGGATCTGCCGGTAACGTGGAGCCAGCTAGGTCTGCAAGATAAATTTGCTGCAATTTGGAAAGGCCGTAGCACGACACTCCGTAATCTTGCTGTGCGCGAGGGGTTTCTGAATGCATCGCCGCTTGCCGTCATCAGCTATATTTTGCAAACGCCGCCCAGCGTATCAACGATTAACAACCTGCTGCGAACATTCGGTCTGCCGCTTGCTGATAAAGCCGATGTCAGAAGCGTGATTAGTTCGCTCGGAACAATGCTGCTAGCAGGCGGTCTTTTATGGCAAGCATGGCACGTATGGTTCCGGCGCCGACCACTTCAGGCTGCATTTCTTGGCTTGTTGTTCTGGTATGTATTAGGCAGCAGCCAGTGGTTTCAGCCCTGGTATATTGTTTGGATCGTCGCAATTGCCGCTGTACGGCCAAACAAGCGAGAATGGCAATGGTTGACCGTATGGGCACTTATGGCCCAATCCAGCTATCTGTTGCAATACATCGTGCTGCCAAATTGGAAGTTGAGCGGCCAAACCCTTGAAGCCCAGGCTCTCTATCTTGTGGTCATCTACGCACTGCCAGCGCTTGTGTGGTTGGGTACATGGTACACGACACGTCGGCAGCATGGAGACCCCGAGCAACGCCAACCTAATTTCGCTGTTGTCCCATAAAAAACATCGTGCCCAGCGTATTGCTGAGCACTTGCGACACGAATAATCTCTGATTAGCTAGCGACGATTACGCTCGTGCGTGGCGCGCTCCTCGGGATTAATCAGCCTGAAGCTCCCAGCCTCGTTGATATAAATAATCTCTTCGTTCTTGACGCTAACCACTAAATCGTCGCTTTGATCACCGTTGACATTTTCTAGCCGCAGCCGTACGGGTGTAAGATGCTCATTCGCGCCAAACAGGTATGGACCTGTTAGTGTTCGAGTTTGCGAAACATCACCACCAGGAATCTCGAAAACAACAACGCGGCGATTAAGATTCATTGCGACAAACTGCGTCGGCACACCAGCGCCTTCATTATGACCGACAAAGCCCGCGAGCTGCATGGTACGTGGCCGTCCATAGCGCATATCGTCCATTTTGGTTTGTGCCCAGGTAATCATGCTGTTTGCCATCAGTATCAACGCAAATAGTGCCAGCAAGACTGTCAGGAGATACGGAGTGCGTGACGCCTTACGGTAGGCTCGCGCCATTGGTATTGGATGAATGACCTGACGACGAAGGCTGCCGGTATTGTGTAGATCGCGACTCGTGACGGCCATGACCAATCTCCTTCCTAGCTGACGGTTTCGCACAAGTGTTCGTTTTGGTGTCGCCAGTATAAAACGAACGATTGTTCTAGTCAAGTCATGAATCGCGTTACGACCTATACCAGTTTTTAGCCAGTACGGATGTTTCTTATGCTCGTCACAGCAACCAGGCCGCTGTCGGCATATGCTTTGCTAAGTGGCTATCACAAACATAGCAAAGGGTAGATCGGCATGTTTCCAATCGGCGACCAGAATCGACAAGGGCATATCACACCCGTCGTCAATTATGTTTTAATTGCAATAAATATTGCGGTCTTTCTGTATCAGGTATCGCTACCCGAAGCAGCACTGGCTGCCTCATGCGAGCAAGCGGTCGGGGCGCAGGGATTTGTGTGCCAGTATGGAGTGCGGCCATTTGAGGTAATGGCGGGCCAGGATC
This sequence comes from Herpetosiphonaceae bacterium, assembly GCA_030147335.1. GTDB lineage: Bacteria > Chloroflexota > Chloroflexia > Chloroflexales > Kallotenuaceae > LB3-1. Next base: position 14,876 of record JASKZZ010000184.1, read on the forward strand.
TGTTTACGCTGCTAACCTCAATGTTTTTGCATGGCGGCTGGGCGCACCTGATCGGCAATATGGCATTCTTGTGGGTTTTTGGCGATAATGTCGAAGATGCTTTTGGACATCTTGGCTACCTCGTCTTTTATCTCGTAACCGGACTTGCGGCAAGCGCTGCGCACATCTTCTTGAACCAGGGGTCGCCAATCCCAAGTGTTGGCGCCAGCGGTGCGATCTCTGGAATTCTTGGCGCATATATTGTATTCTTTGGGAGTAACGCAATTCGCGTGCTGTTTGGCTTTTTCGTGACCACAGTACCCGCTTGGCTGATGATTGGCTTATGGGCAGGACAACAGTTCCTGGCAACCTACGGTACCATCGCTCGTACCGAACAAACCGATGGCGGTGTTGCGTATGCGGCACACGCTGGTGGGTTTATCGCCGGACTATTGTTAGCGCTTGTGTTACGCGGCACAGTTGGACGGCCTGAGCAGCGGCCTGCATCCAGACAAGGCAGATTTGCGTAGTATCATATGCAACAACGTACTCAATAGCGTCAATGTGTGGAGGAACAATCAATGCCTATTATTGGTTTTAATCCGATGTATTTTGTGTTTACCATACCTGCGATGCTGTTCGCGTTATGGGCACAGTATAAAGTTCGCTCAACCTTCAACAAATACTCGCAAGTCCGCAACATGCAAAACGTTAGCGGCACCGATGTCGCGCAGATTTTGATGCGCAACGAAGGCCTTGAGTATTTGCAGGTCAACCGTGTTGGCGGCGACCTGACTGACTTTTACAATCCGGCGGACAAGTCGATTAATTTGTCGGACGGCTCGACACGCACGCCCTCGGTAGCGGCTATGGCAATCGTGGCGCATGAGCTTGGCCATGCAGCCCAAGACAAGGACGGCTATGTGTGGATGCGCGCTCGCTCCAGCATTGTCGGCATTGCCAATATAGGATCGAACCTCGGTGTAATGCTGTTTTTTGTCGGTATGTTGTTTGGCGGCGTGGCCCGTGGTGGTGGTCTTGGTTGGAACATTGCGTTCCTGGGCGTGCTGCTGTTTGCCGCCGCTGTTGCGTTCACGCTAATTACGCTGCCGGTTGAGCTGAACGCGTCAAGCCGTGCGAGGCAAATGCTGATGCGTAACGGTCTCGTATCAACCGAGGAAGCAAAGGGCGTTTCGGCGATGCTCAATGCAGCGGCGCTAACGTATGTAGCCGCCGCCGCGCAATCAATCTCACAACTGCTGTATTTTGTGATGATCTTGTTTGGTGGTCGCCGCAGCTAACGAAGAGTATCAATCCGTGCAAACAGGACGCACAAAGCGTCCTGTTTTTGTTTGCGGGCGTCTAGCTGCATCTGACGGACGGAGATCGTGTACACTACGCAGTGCTGGCAGATACGCGAGCATCTTAACGTTGCTGAGAATAAGGAGCTTTCCATGGATGATGATGTTAAGCGCCGCCTTGTGTACGGACTGCTAAGTGTCGTATTAGGCGCGATCGCTACTCGCCTCGCCGTGTTTTTGACGAACAAGCTGCTGGGTGAGCCGGACGACAGCGAGGCGATTGTCTAACACATTTTGAGCGCTGCATGTAGCTGTGAAAGAGAGGCTGGACAAACCCGCCTCTCTTTTCTGCGTTGGTCCATGAATTGCAATACTGGTTTGCAAGTGTACTGTTCTCAAAAACACCCGATTGCAAACAGGCCGACCATGCAAGTACAACCTGTAAATACATCACCATTAGGTCGTGAACGACGATGGTATCCGCGCCGAGTAATTATCTCGACAGTAACTGTCGTGCTTGTTATGCTTGGCTTTTATTTACTGTATCGCTACTCAGATGTGCTGTTTGTCTTGTTTGTTTCAGCAGTTTTAGCCACCGCGATCCGACCAGCAGTCGTATGGTTGGAGCGCTATGGAATTCAACAATGGCTCGGCACGCTGCTGATGTTTCTGATCATTGGAGGCTTTACAATCGGTGTGCTGGCGGTGCTGGCACCCTTGCTGATTAGCCAAATTTCCGCGCTCGCAACTGAGCTTCCAAAGTATTACACCAGCTTTCGTGAGTGGCTAACAACCTCAACCATTCCACTAACGCGTAGCTTCGCCTACCAGCTGCCTGCTGACTTTCCGCTCAGCACTACGCCTAGTACCGCCCAAAGTGGCGAGCAAGTTAATGCAGTTGGCCAAGCCGTATCGATTGTTCGCTCGTTGGGCTGGAGCGCCTTTGGCCTTGTCGCAATCACGCTGATAACGTTTTTCTGGATCGTGGACCGTGAGCAGATTGTGCGTGCCAGCCTTTTGGTTGTTCCAATCGATCAGCGTGAAAGTGCTCACGAGATCTGGGATATTCTTGAAGAAAAAGTCGGCGCGTTTGTTCGTGGGCAAGCGCTGCTATGCCTGTCAATCGGCGTACTTTCCGGAGCGGCATTCCTGGCTATTGGATTACCAAACGCACTCCTGCTGGCGGTGCTAGCCGGTATTCTGGAAGCAGTGCCTTATCTCGGCCCGATCGCCACTGCGTTATTGGCTATTTCCCTGACGCTTGCGCAGTCTCCCGAAAATATCTGGTGGGTTGTCGGCGCATGTGTCATCATTCAGCAAATCGAAAACGCAATTTTGGTGCCGCGTATCATGGATCGGGCAGTTGGCGTTAACGCCGTTGTGACGCTGCTGGCAATTGCAGCATTTGGCTCATTGCTTGGCGTTGGTGGCGCAATCATGGCTATTCCGTTAGCGGTGATCGTGCAAGTACTGCTGGAGCGACTTGTTCTCAACACCCCACAGCAACCGGCGGTGGAGATAACCGGCCGCGATCATATCTCGTTGCTGCGGTATCAGGCCCACGACCTTGCCAGCGATTTGCGCGAGCGAATCAAGGACTACGACGAGATGGACGAGCAAGACATATTGGAAGAAGATATTGAAGCCGTCGTCGGCGAGCTCGATGATTTACTGCGGTCGATCACCGTGTCTACCGAAGCAGGCGGAGCAGCGCGAGTTTAGCACCGAGAATTATAGGATCGCGAGTTCTGATTATGGTTGGAGTTGAAGGTTTCTCTAACAAACGAATTGCAGCCTACACGGCGCTTGTACTGGCAACATTAGCAACGGGCTACGTCATTTATTTGCTTGGCGAAGTTGTTCTGCTGTTTGTGCTGTCGGTTGTTGTTGCTGCTGCCTTACGTAAACCAATGCTTGGATTACAGCATCGCGGCGTGCCGCGCGGCTTTGCAATCTTGCTGCTCTATATTCTGGTGCTCACAATCCTGGGCGCTATCATTTACTTTCTCGGCCAGCCGCTTGGCGACGAGCTAACACGAGCGGGACAGCATTTCCCGATCCTGTATGACTCAATTATTACGCGCTGGACAGCCAGTGATCAGCAGTGGCAGCAAATTATTGCGGGCATGTTACCGCAAACAAACCAGATTGTAAGCAGTGTAGGTGAGCGTGGTTCGCAGGTAGCTTATCAAGTAGCGGGTTTAACCTACGGCATCTTCAACATTGCAATCTCGTTGTTGGCGATTTTGACGCTTACATTCTACTGGCTGCTCGACGAAGACCGATTTGTACGGCTGTGGCTAATGCTGCTACCGGTTCAGCAGCGCATGGTTGCTCGTAATACCTGGCACGACATCGAAGCGCGCGTCGGGACATTTGTACGCTCAGAGTCATTTCAATTTGTGCTAACGTTGATTTTGCTGTGGCTTGGCTTGAGCGCACTTGACGTGCATTATCCGGCAACGTGGGCAATGTACGCGGCTATTGTGCAGTTGATCCCCTGGGTTGGGGTGCCGCTAACACTGCTGCCGGCACTCCCAATGTTTCTTACCGATCCACTCCCAATTGTGATCGCCGCTATTACCCTTATCGTTGTTATGGGCGTGTTGATGGACCGGATCGTCGAGCCACGACTTGGCGTCCAAGGTATTGTCCATCCCATTGTTTCGGTACTTGCGCTGATGATCCTGGGTGAGTCGGCTGGTCTATTGGGAATGCTGGTTGCGTTGCCACTAGCGGCGGCATTACAAAGTATTTTGAGTCAACTCGTACAGGTAAATACAGCGCAACGACCTGCTACACAATCAATTCACTCAACCCAAATCCAGGACATACGCGCGCGCGTCGTCAAGCTGCAAGCACAGCTGCCTGAAGAGCATGAGCGACGGCTGGCGCTGGAAGGTATGTTCCGGCGAGTGGATGGCCTGCTGGATAAGACTGAGCAGGAAATTCAAAGTCGTGCTTCCCAGCCCGAACAACGGCGGATGGCGGGTAAGCGCGACCTAGACAGCCGCATCCCAGCAATTTTCGCGCGGAATCGAACGAGGTAATGAGATAAAAAGCCGGGAATAGAAAACGCGCTGTTCCAAACAGCGCGTTGGTGCCGGAGGCGGGACTCGAACCCGCACCCCCTTGCGAGGAGGGGATTTTAAGTCCCCCGTGTATGCCATTTCACCACTCCGGCATGAAACGTACTATACCATAGCTCCCCAATCAGTTCAATCCACTGCAACGGGCTGAAATATCCGCCCGAACGCGAGCGGCGCGCCAAATACCGCCCAGAAACCCGTCAGCACGCCCAATATCACATCAACGACGTATGTCTCAGGCAATACCATGTTCAATCCAAGCTGGATCACGGCCAGGCCCAACACTCCAATCGCAACTTTGGTAAGCTGTATCGGCCAAAGTGTTCGCACAGCAAATGGCGCGTATCGTTGTTGTAGCGGATAGCCAAGCACAACGCCTACCATCAGCCCAAGCACAGCTGAACGACTTGATTGCGGTTCAGGATCGACCAGCAGCAAAATCGGCAGTACCACCACCAAGCCGCCCAACAGCCACCAGTTAAGCTCAAGTGAGCGACCTTGCCAGCGCGAAAATACACCCAGCGCGCTTGCCAGTATCAGCAGCCCAATGAGCCAACCGCCAAACACATCCGTAGGCCAGTGCTGGCCCAAATACATCCGCGAAAGCCCAATCAGCACGACCCAGAGCATGGCAAGGACTGTAAAGAAACGTCGACGTACCAGCAAAGCAAAGTAGGCCCATGCCACAATCGTTACCTGAGCATGGCCACTTGGGAATGCACGGCTGTCTTCTTCATTGCACAATCGAGCCAGCGCTGCGTTTGGGTCAAATAACGGATCACGTCGACAGGTCCATACCTCACTGGGATGCACGAGATACGGACGTACCGAGTAGAGGCCGGATTCGGCGGGAATAAGCAGCGGTCCCAAATCCTTTAGCAGACTATTGATATAAGCTGACAGTAAGACAACCAACAATACGCGAAAGCCAGTG
>JASKZZ010000223.1 GCA_030147335.1 Herpetosiphonaceae bacterium
CAATCCCATCAATCGTGATCGTAACGTCATCGCCGTCTTGCAGCGTAAAATCATCGGGCGGCACAATCCCGGTTCCTGTAAATAACAAAACGCCGGATGGAAAATCGTTGTATCGTCCTAAGTAAGCAGCAAGCTCATCCAACGGACGATGCAGCTTAGCAGTCGTTGTTTCAGCCTCGAAAGCTGTCGCTCCGTCGCGCACGATGGACAAGCGGATTGGCAGGTTGCGCGCGTCAACTGTAGGATCAGCCAGTGTAATCACCGGTCCAACCGCGCAACTATGGCGATACATTTTAGCCTGCGGCAGATACAGCGGGTTTTCGCCCTCGATGTCGCGACTGCTTACGTCATTTCCAACGGTATAGCCCACAATCTGCAACTGCGGATCAAGCACCAGCACCAGCTCCGGTTCGGGCACGTTCCACTGGCTATCGCCGCGCAGCCCTATCCAATCGTGCGGACCCACTGCTTTGTCAGGAGTGGACTTAAAAAACAGCTCAGGCCGTTCCGCCTCATACACTTGCACATAAATATCTTTGGTCACGGCCTCACGCACCCGTGCTTCACGGCTCCACGCGTACGTCACGCCTGCTGCCCACACTTCCTGCTGATCAAGCGGCGGCAACAAATGTGCTGTGTCAGGAGACGGTCGTTGATCGAGGTCGGCATACTGATACGTCGGTAGATTATCCAGCGCAATGCTGCCTAAGATTGTGGCAATTGGCGTCGTTGTGGCAGCGGCGAGTAATGCGCCAAGCGTTATACATCGTGGGTCGTTGCTCGCCGTCAGGTCGTGGACAGCTTCGTGTCTGACCAGCCCAAGCCGTGCTCCCTGGTCGGGCAATCGAAATCGACATAGTTGCATGCAGCGCCCCTTTCGGCGTAAGCGTTAGGTATTGCTAATCGGATAAATCACTACCAGCCGCAGGATCGACACATCGCTCATAATAATGGGTACAGGAAACGGGCAGCGTCGTTGGAGGTTGTATGTATGTAAAAAATTGTTTGACATACAGAATGCTGCTATCATAAGTTCCACGGTCTAAGACTGTCAAGGATGCCGAAACTAAGTAGCTCGGGATGTTGAGGTGGTTACGTTGCCAGTTTATAAGTGAGGCATACATGCGAGCGTTAATATACGAAGGCCCGTGGCAGATGCCGCTTCAAGACATGCCAATGCCGGAACCCGCAGCCAACGAAGTAGTCGTCAACGTGCGTGCAACAGGGGTATGTGGCTCCGATGTGCATGGGTTTACCGGATCGACAGGTCGCCGTAAACTTGGCGTTGTGATGGGCCATGAGTTTAGCGGCGTCATCCATTCGCTCGGCCAGCAGGTTTCAGGGTTTGCCATTGGTGAACGCGTGGTTGTACAGCCGTTACATCGTTGTGGTCATTGTGCGATGTGCCGGGCTGGACGCAGTAACATTTGTCAGAATCGTACGCTGATCGGCATGGACACTCATGGTGGGTACGCCGATGCCGTACGCGTGCCGCAGGATCAGCTGTATCGCTTGCCGGATGATCTCAGCTTTGAGCAAGGCGCATGGACTGAGCCGCTTTCAGTTGCGCTCCACGCCGTCAGTATTACACCCATCAACTTGCTCGATACAGTTGTTGTCGTCGGCGCAGGGCCGATTGGCCTGCTCACGCTGCAAGCCGCGCGACTAAAAGGGGCTGGTACGATCATTGTCACTGACCGCAGCGCACATCGGCTTGAGCTTGCACGGCAGCTTGGCGCGGATATTGTTGTCAACGTGGCTGACCAGGACCCGATTAGTATTACGCAGCAGGCGACCGACGGGATGGGCGCGCATGTGACGTTCGAGGCAGTTGGGATCACGCCGACCGTACAGCAGGCGCTTGAAGTCACTCGTATCGGCGGCAACGTCACTTGGATTGGCAATTCCCAGCGCGAGGTCACACTCAACATGCAGCAGGTCGTTACCCGCGAAATCACGATTCGTGGCACGTATGGCTTCGACCAGGAGTTTACACAGGCGATTGAGCTGCTACGCACAAAGCGGATCGATGTAGCGCCGTTGACTGAGCAGGTTGCGCCACTCGAGGCGGGGCCGCAAATCTTTCATGATCTGGCGAAAGGTACGCTGGACGCAGTCAAGGTTATCTTGCAGCCATGAGCGAACGCATCAACACAGCTATTATTGGTCCCGGCAAAGTAGCGCATACCCATGCGCGCATTCTGGCTGCATTACCGCAGTCAAGATTTGTCGCTGTGTGTGGCCGGAACGCCGAACGTACGGCAGCGTTTGCGAATGAGTATGGTGTACAAGCACACACCGATTTGCAAGCCATGCTCCGCGATGCCGACGTGCAAATGCTGATTGTGTGTACGCCCCATCCCCAGCATGCCGCGCAGGCAATCATCGCGGCGGAAGCAGGCGTGCATGTACTGGTGGAAAAGCCGATGGCGATTACGGTGGCTGATTGTGACAACATGATCGCGGCGGCGCGGGACGCAGATGTAAAGCTCGGCGTTATCAGCCAGCGCCGATTGTATCCAGCGGTGCAGCGCGTTCGAGCCGCAATTGACAGCGGCAAAATCGGGCAACCTATTCTTGGCACGCTCACATTGCTAGGCTGGCGCGGTCCCGAATACTATGCCATGGATGCATGGCGTGGAACACACGATGGCGAGGGTGGTGGTGTACTTGTTAATCAGGCCGTCCATCAACTCGACCTGTTTCAATGGCTGATGGGACCAATTGCCGAAGTATCGGCCTACGTCGCCAATCTCAACCATCCAATGATCGAAGTTGAAGATACCGCCGTTGCTGTTGTGAAGTTTCGTAGCGGCGCATTGGGCGCAATTGTTGCGAGCAACAGTCAAAATCCTGGCTTGTACGGCAACATCCATATCCATGGTTCCAACGGCAGCACGGTTGGTGTTCAGACCGATGGCGGCTCGATGTTTATCTCGGGTGTTACCAGCGACGTAGAGCCGCCGATCAATGACGTGTGGACTATTCCTGGCGAAGCGGAGCAACTGGTCGAGTGGCAAGCAGCAGATCGAGCGCTGGCGCAATCAACCGATATTATGTCACACTACCACCAGCTCCAAATCGCAGATTTTTTGGACGGCGTTGTTTGTCGTCGTCCAGCACTTGTTGAAGGCAACGAGGGACGCAAAGCAGTCGAATTATTTGAGGCGATGTACCGTTCCAGCATGGAGCAACGCCCGATCAGCGTACCATTCGTGGATGAATGAGTGTAGATTGTTGTAAATAATCAATTATAGGCAGCAACTGCACAAAGCCAACAGCTGGCTCAGCACCAGAACAAGTGATAACGAGCGCTCGTTCTTCGCTACTGCCCGAACTAACCGCGAATTCTTTAAGCGTCCAACGTCAAAAATAGGTTGTTTAGAGATTCCGCCAGAGTAGGATGTGCGAATACGGCGTCGCGCAGCGCAGTGTAGGGCAGCTTGCCCATCATTGCGATCTGGATTGCCGACATGATCTCGCCGCCCTCAATGCCAAGCACGGCGCAGCCAAGGATTTGATTGGTTTCGGCATCGACGATT
>JASKZZ010000290.1 GCA_030147335.1 Herpetosiphonaceae bacterium
CGATTCAGTCGATCGCGCTTACACAGGCCGACTCGCGACGGCTGCCTTTTGCCGACGATAGCTTCGACAAGGCGCTGTCGGTGGATGTGCTGGAGCATTTCCCGCTTGATGTCATTGATAGCTACCTTGCCGAAACCGCCCGTGTGCTTCGTCCCGGTGGTCGCTTTGCCGCGTTTTCCAACACTAAAGAAATGTCACGCATGCAGCCGTTAATCAATGCGTCGCGGAAGCTCGGCCAATGGTTCGTGCAGCGCGGTGTGTACGATTTTGAGCGCGAGGCGCGGCGCAAATCGGATCATGTCAAAGCGCTGCCAACATATGACGATGTTGTGTCGGCGCTGGAACGCTCCGGTATGCGGGTGGTTGAGGTGCGCTTTTGGAACACGGTGTTTACAAGTTTTGTTGAGCATGTGCTGATGAAGCTGGGCGAAGCAATCATTGCCGGCCAGCGGTCAAAAGGTCAGACGCAATTGCCGAAGATTGACGCAAAAACAGACTCGGCTACTTCGGAGACCAGCGCAGGCACGCAGCGCGAAATTGTTGCCCGCCGTCGTATCCGTCACCAATTGACGCCGCGTAGTCCTGTATATTGGGCGTTGTATGCCATCACGCTGTTGATGGAGCTGGATGTGCGTTTGTTTGGTCGGCTGCGTACAGGCCCGTATTTTGTGCTTGCCGAAAAGGTTGAGCAGTAACCTTCCCAAAGGGCCACGAAGGGAGCTTTTGCAAGGATGAGCCAGAGTCGTACTCTTCGTCCGCTCTATGTCGCGCCGATTGGTAAGGGCGGCGTTGATATTGGCATCAACAATATCACCCGAAGTGTACGCGCCGCCGGTCATAATCCCACGCTGCGGCGGCTGCCGTATCTGCACAACTTTCTGCCGATGCTCGCTCCCTTCGGGCTTGGTTGCGGCTGGTGGAGTGGTTATGATGTTGTGCAAGGTCGTTCACGAGTAGCCTGGGCGCTTAAGCGTCGTGAGCTGCCGCTTGTGACAACTGTGCATCATCTTACGACCGATCCGCTGCTTCAGCCATACGCTTCATGGCAACAGCGCTTATTTTATCGGCTGGTCGAGTATTTGTATGACGGTCTGTCGGTGATACGCGCCGACGGCGTTGTGTGTGTCAGCAAATACACGCAGCAGCAGGTAGCGTTGACGTACGGCAAGCTCGATACTGTTGTTGTTTACGATGGGATTGACACCGACGTATTTGTGCCGTCGCCCGATTGGCGCCGTACAGACCATGGTCTGCCAGCATCCGACGGACGCGTTCGCCTGCTGTTTGTTGGAAATCGTACCCGGCGCAAAGGCTTTGATTTGCTGCCTGCGATCATGGACCGGCTGCCGTCGGACTACGTTCTGTACTATACATCGTCGTTTCAATCTGTACAGGCGGCAGGGCCGCATCCGCGGATGATCCCAATTGGCACTCCCGACCGTGATGGTTTGGTGGCGGCCTATCACAGCTGCGATATATTGCTTTTTCCCGCCCGTGTTGAAGGATTTGGGATCGTTGCCGCGGAGGCAGGCGCGTGTGGTCGTCCAGTTGTCACCACAAACGCGTCGGCGCTGCCCGAGGTTGTGGACGATGGTCAATCCGGCGATCTATGCCGCATTGACGACGTTGACGATTATGCGGCTAAAGTCAGAGTGTTGGGCGAGGATGTTGATCTGCGTCGAGCGATGGGATTGCATGGACGCGAAAAAGTTTCGTCAACATTTGGCTATGCGCAGCTTGCGCAAGGACTGATCGGGGTTTACGAGCGGGTATTGAATCGCTAACCCTGGCGGGAGTTGCGGGGCTGTTTTGTCCACAGCTTACAGGCATGGCTAGCCGTCAGCGAATGCAGAACAGAAGCAAGCATAGCTGCTTGTAGTTCCACACCACGCCGCTTATCGACATGATCCACCAGCAGCGGAACAACCAGAACTCCTGTTACTTTCCAGATAACGTCAATATAAAAATTGACATAAAAAATATCCTCGATGTTTGCGGCATACTACGAGTAGCGTTGTATCGCCAAGGAGCGCATTGCTAGATGGCTGTCTTTCCGCCTGCTTCATTACCACTGCCGCCAGGCAATCACGGGCTGCCGTTAGTGGGCGAAACTATCGAATGGGTGCGTGATCCCCTGCGCTTTGCTCAAGACCGTTACGCGCGGCATGGTGCGGTCTGGCGAACGCATCTAATGGGTCGTCCGTGCGCTGTGCTGCTTGGGCCGGAAGCAAACCGTTTCATTCTGGGCACGCACATGCATCTGTTTTCGTCACGGGCCGGTTGGGGCAAGCCAATTACCTCATTGATCGGTGATGGCTTATCCCTGATCGATGGCGCGGCTCATCGTCGGCACCGGCGCATGATTCAGCCAGCGTTGCATGGAGCGATGCTAGGGCGTTATTTCGATGTAATGTACGAACTCACGGCGCGGCATGTCACCAGCTGGCTGCAACAAAAGGAACTGAAGCTGTTTGATGCCTTCAAGCATTTGAGCTTTGAGATCGCAGCGCGGCTGATGCTTGGCGCGCAGACCGAGCATGAGGTC
>JASKZZ010000370.1 GCA_030147335.1 Herpetosiphonaceae bacterium
GACGCAGGGTGGTGGCTACTACCGTTGGCGCAGCGGTGGGTTTCAACACCACCAGCAATGTATATTTATGGGGAACAAGAATATAAGCAGTCGGTCGAGGAACTAAATCAACGTATTTGGGCGCTCCAACCTACTGACCAGACGCAACTTGAACAACTGGTGCGCGACGAGCGTATTACGCATGTGTATGTTGGTACGCGAGGTGGGCCGATCAAGCCTGATCTTCTGTTTGGCAATCCAATGTTTACTCCAATCTACGACACCAACGGTGTCACTATCTTTGCAGTACGCCCATAATCCTTGACGCTGGCATTGTTGTATGGCATGATCCAGCACTTGCAAATCAGGCGGTGCCCGTGAACGACCAATTAAGAGCATGATTAACGAGACTCAACAGTTAAGCGAACGCGAACGTCAAATTCTTTATCTAGTTGCAAGCGGTCGTTCTAATCAACAAATAGCTAACGAGTTGGGCATTAGTATCAACACGGTGAAGGTGCATCTCCGCAACGTGTTTGGTAAAATTGGCGCTGCCTCTCGTACAGAAGCCTCAATGTACGCTGTTCGTACGGGGATCATCACGGTTGACCGAGCTGTTGCTACTCCAGCTAGTGTTGTGGGAGATGAGCCGCCTGTGCCTGATGTTGGGGCTGCTCCCGTGCAGCAAATTCCCGATGCTGCTCCTGCCTTGTTGGAAGATGATGCGAACCTAGAGGCTGTCGTGCCGTCACAGGCAGTCGAGCCGTCCCTAACACCACCATCACTAATTGTCGAGTCGTCGGTAACACTACCATCACCGACTGTCGAGCCGCCGCCGCTAACACTACCATCACCAGTTGATGTAAGCGATCCACAACAAACCGTTGTAGCACCTGCTGTTGAGCATGCGCCAGAGCAAGCCAAAGCTTCCTCATCACGGCGTTCAATGCACTTGTTTCCACTGGTTATCATTTCCTTGCTCGTTGTAACATTGGCGGGTCTCGCAGTTGCTTGGTTCCTGCCCTCGAACGATCCGGTCAATGACCAAACCCAAGCGGGAGATACAGCCAGCATCAATCTATCGCGCTGGCGTGAGCTAGCGGCTATTCCAACATCCCGCGCGGGCTTTGCCATGGCTACCGTTGACGAACAATTATTTGTTATGGCCGGTGAAAATGAGACCGGTGTGCTTAACACTGTTCAACGATACGACCCGCGATCAGAGGAATGGGTAGAGCTTGCGCAAAAGCCTACGCCAGTGGCGGACGTACGGACAGGTAAGCTGGGTGACAAACTTTATATTCCGGGTGGACGGCGATCCGCTGACCCGAAAGATATTTCCGCAGCTTTTGAACGATATGATCCGCGTACTGACAGCTGGGAAAAACTAGCTGATCTTCCGCAGCCGCGTAGTGGCTATGCGCTAGCAGCCCTTGAAGGCAAGCTCTATGTATTTGGCGGATGGGACGGAACCGCTTACCGTGATGAGGTGTTTGCATACGACCCTGGAGCCAACTCTTGGAGTGAGCTTGAGGCGATGCCGACAGCACGTGCTTTTGCTGATGCCGCGGTTATTGAAAGCAGTATTTTTGTCGTCGGTGGCGAGAACAAAGCCGGTCCAGTTGCCAGCAATGAGCAATACCTACCATCCCAAGAAGACACGCAGCCGTGGGTGAATGGTTCGCCAATGCCGCAACCACGCAGCCGCTTTAGCACCGCAGTTGCCTTGTCGAACATTTATGTGTTTGGCGGTGACGCCGCGCCCGATTCGCTGCAGTACGATGCTCGAACTGAACGCTGGCAAACGTTTGATGCTCCTGCCGTTATCGGAAGCCAGCCAGGAGTGACGCTTTTAGATGAGATGATCATGATTGTAGGCGGCAAGAGTGGGCCTGGGATGTATTCGACACAGATGTACAGCTATCAGGCGCTTTTTCGGACGATGCTGCCTAATTCTCAGTAGTCTTATAAATTGCAAACTGTTTTTGTGAGTGAGGTTAAACTACTTTCATGAAAATTGCCGTCATTGGGCCGACCTATCCATTTCGAGGTGGCATCGCCCACTATACGACGTTGTTGGTGCAGCATCTGCGATTGAGGCACAATGTTCGCTTCATTTCGTATCTTAAGCAGTACCCAAAATGGCTATATCCTGGCAATACAGCGATGGATCCTAGCCCTAGCGATACGGCATTACGTGTTGAGTGCGATCGCGTTTTGACGCCGATGAGTCCACTGTCATGGTGGCGCACCTTCCAAATGATCAAGCGAGAAGCGCCAGATCTGCTAATCCTACAATGGTGGACGCCATTTTGGTCGCCAATGCTCTTCTTTCTTACACGCATGATTCGGCGCTATACAAAAACTCGTATTCTATTTTTGTGTCATCATATTATTTCGCCGGATGGTGGTGTTTTCGATTGGTATTTGCTGCGACGTATTCTATGGCGCGGCCATGCGTTTATCGTCATGAGCGAAGAAGACTTTGCGCTGTTGCGGCGTGCGCTGCCGTGGGCAAATATCAAAGGTACAACACTTCCGCCATTTGACGTGTTCAGCCGAACGCCAATATCGCGGAGTGAAGCGCGTTCTAAGCTTGGCTTGAACGAGGACGAGCCCGTTATTCTGTTTTTTGGCTTTGTTCGGCGCTACAAAGGACTCCGTCATTTGTTGAATGCTTTGTCAGCGGTACGCGAGCATTTGCCGGTGCGGTTGTTGGTCGTGGGTGAGTTTTGGGAAGATGCTCGGCCATACCATGACCTTGTGCAGCAGTTGGGATTGAGCGATGCCGTACATTTTTATAGCGATTACGTGCCCAACGAGGAGCTGACTGTGTATTTTTCGGCTGCAGACGTTGTGGTATTACCCTACCTCGAAGCAACTCAAAGCGGCGTGGCGCAGATCGCGCTGGGCTTTGAAACGCCGGTGATTGCCACATCGGTGGGCGGAATGCCCGAAACAATCGAGGATGGTCGGACAGGTTTGATCGTACCGCCGGCTGACAGCA
>JASKZZ010000378.1 GCA_030147335.1 Herpetosiphonaceae bacterium
AGTGCATTTCGTTGATTACCATATTCTCGTACGGCTGCGGCGGATAGTACGTATATTCGGCTAATTTACTCAAAACATCACCTGAAAGAACACGTGCTTTGACCGTTGTTACCTGCGAAATGGTAACTCTAACACCGTCAGCACCGTTAACAGCGCCCGGCGCAATGACACCAAGCTCGCCACGCGGATCGGTTCCATCTGTGGTGTAGAAAATGTCTCCTGCATCGGTGTTTACCGAGTTTGATATATCAAGCCCGAAGTTTGCGGCGACAGCGCCGCCATGCAGTGAAAATGCGGGAGGCTTCACACCGGTTTGATACCAGCCATTCGTGACGTACTGGCTCACCAGATTGTTGCTGCGATTGGGGCAGTAGCTCGAAAGCTTGAGGTCGCGTACATCAACCCATGTTCGCTGGTCATTATCAGGAACTGAGTTGGCGGGATCGGTGTCACCGTCAGGCAAATCGCGACTATTCAGATAGGCAGGAAATGCTTTTGGCGCGACCGTCGGCGAAACACCTGTCAGCGGATATACGTCTCGCGCGTAATCGCCCCAACGCGCCGACTCGCCAATGACCGCCTGGTCAATCACATCGGCTAGCTGCTTGTAAACAACAGCACAGTTGCTAGGCGTGAGCTTACCGGTAGGATCAACCACATGCTTGTACAGCCGGTCTGTCAAAACCTGGCGGAACTCCGCGTTCGTAAGCAGGCGCTGGAAAACATGCACCGGCGCGTCGGACGGCCCCTTTGTATCAAGCAGCATGGTTGTGTTTTCGTTGACATTGTTCAGCCCGCTATCGTTATCCCAGGGAATGAACTTGAAGCGTGTATCCGGCCCAGCGGTTTGGCGATACGCGTTCCAGTTGTGATGTGGCCAGTCCGTCTTGCCGATATAATGCACATGCACAAAGTAGTCAGCGAGATTTACCACATCGACCTTGTTTTTCACAACTTGGTACTGTTCGTTGCTGATTGACCCGCTGCTGCCGACCGAGGACAACAAGTCATTCCAGGCGGTAACCGCAGCAGGGTCGTCATCATTCCATGGAACGTCGCCCATTTCCTCTTCAGGCTCGACCAAATCGTAGTCTGTTTCGCGCATCCCCAAATACGATTGCAGAAACTTCTCGTCGATGCGCTCGGCGACATTGTACAACCCCCAATACATACCGTTGATATAAACATGGGTGTATGTACCATGCGACGTGAGATTACCCATCTGTAGCCACACTCGCCGCGCAAACTCATCGTTAATATAATCCGCGTTACGGCGTTGATCCCGGTCGAAATACGTCCACGAACGATTGCCACCGTTACGCAACACGATGCGGTCGAACTTCGTTACCGGATCATCATGATCGAACAGTCGGAAATCAAGTTTGGGCGTGCCATATGAAGCTTTGAAATAAATACGAAAGGTTTTTTTCGGCTGTCGATGTGGGCGGCGGCTTGCTTGACCGTGGAGGCGCATGCCGCCATATACCGCAAAACCAGGCGAACCATCAGGATTAAGCCACTCAAGCGAAATTGGACGCTCCCACTTCTTGCCTAGCGGGTCTGATGTATAAGGTTCTTTGGCGCTTGGGTTATAGTAAATCCCATAGTTCTGATCCCACAGATTGGGCAGGTCGGTCACAATCGAGAGTGACGGAAGCGATGTCATCACATCGTTGAACTTAGCGCTGTTCATTGGGTGATTGACAACCTCCGGGTCCATCCCATAATCAGCTGGGTAGGTACCATATTCGTCATCTGCCGAAAACTTGGCAGGCCACCCTGCTTGCGGCGCGTCCGGCTGATTACGCACATTGTTCAGAAAAATATAGGAGTGCGTTACAACCCGCGTTATCGTCGAGTTTGATGTATAGGCAATAGCTCGTACCACGGTTGTCGTCGTGACGTTAAGTGGGCCATTGTACACAGTACCCTTGCTTGTTGTCGGTGTCGATCCGTCTAAGGTATAGCGGATCGTTGCTCCCGACAAGCTGCTTGTTAAGGACAGCCCAAACGCACTGCTATAAAATCCACGCTTGACGCTAAAACTAATCGGCTCTGTTGTTGTCGTTTCTGCGGCTGCCATAAATGGCGCAAATAAGGGATATAAAAGTGCAAGCAGAAGAATTGCAATGGGAACTAATCTGAAGACCGTACGCCGATCCTGCGCGAAGGAACCGATACTTTCGGAACGCGACCGCCGAAATGCTATAAACATATGTCGCTCCTGAATAGAAACTGGCGTGAATAGAGCAAAAAGGTGCTAAAACCACCTGTGTCATGTGACATTCAGGCAGAAAGAAGCAAAAACAGGACAAGCCAGTCATTGCTGTGCAAATTGTCCAACACATTGATTTTGAGCAGCTAGGTTCGTTACTGGAAACGAGCAGGCTGAGTCGAGACGTAGTGGCGGCAGGCAGGCAGCAGCGACGAGAACACGCTTCTAACTGCACGATCCTGGTTGGCGCAGCGTTGCCAATAGGTGAGGGACACGGCTGTTACACCTGCGTGACCAAACGCGAGGCACCACTGACGGGCAGAAAGCTTCGTAGGTCGGCACGCTCAGTTGACACAGTATGGGGCCGAACTGGCAGCGTATCAGCATCAAACTCATCGTCGCGTACAAAATACTGCTTGCGCACATGCTGAAACGGATTACTCCGCAGCTGTGGTTGTACCAGACTCAACCCCAGGCAATACTTGCTGCCCGCAGCAGGCCGTACTCCCATGTTCCACAGTATTTGGTCGGCCTCGCCTCGTCCACGCTCCGATTTCGTCTCGACCAATACATGATCGGGCGCCATCTGTCCTTGCCAATCGGTATCAACAGCGAAGGCAAGGTTAAAGTCGCACGTGATACGCTCCATCGACGTCAGGCAGGTTAGTGTTATTCGCTGATAGTGCGTACGCAGCGTTGGAACAAGGGATTGCGTCAAGGTCTGGCCGTAGGAAGCATATAAGCGGTCTTGCAGAAACGATGTAGCTTCGGGCGTTACCTGGTTGCGCTCTGCTTCGGTGTATGACATCTTGTACTTGATTGTCTCCCCTCGTCCTCCCTTAAGCTTAAGCTCGAATACACACAATCCGCTGTCAACATAACGACGGCTACGGATCTTGAACCGCTTGCGACGCCCTTGGACATGTGCCCAATAGCTTGTTAGTTCTTCCGTATCGAAATACTGCGTATCATAGGTGAAGCTGCGCTGCCCGTCGATTTCGAGCATCACATACGATTGTTGCAGCACGTCGGCAAAGGCTACAAACGTGGACCATGGCAGAAAATATTTGTTGTCTGCTCGCGTTTGTAATGCCGCGCGATGGTTCAGATCAGATAAAGAAATGGCACTAAACTGTGCAGTAAGTTCCGCCATACCTTTGGGACACATATTCCCTCCTATTCCTGGCTGTACACTTCGGTTGCACGAACTATTGCGAGGCGTAGCGTACATTAAGCACGGTGATTTCGCGCACATAGTCAACATGGGCAATCGCGTAGTCCAGCACACGCACGTTAAGCCGTTGTTCCAGGTCGGCACGCAAACTTTGGTCGTTTGGATGAATCTTGTCTAACGTAATCTGCTGCCGCCCGACGCGCTGGAGCAAACGTGGATGATCCATTACGTAAACCACCAGCACCGCTACCGCATTGAGCATAAGGATAAAACTGCTTTCAAACATTGTTGGCGCAACACTCCCAACGCCAAAAGCATTGACGAGCGCGATCACTAGCGCAACAAACGCATACGCCAGCTCGGTGTTGCTGAACTCTTCGCTACGAATGCGAATGATCGACAAGATCGCGAACAATCCAAACCCAACCCCAAGCCCTGTTTCTGAAAGAGACATGACGGTCATGACGAGGAAAACGCCGACGTTGATCGTTGTGTAAGCCATGAGCAAATCGCGCCGCGAGTGACGCCGAAAGTAAATAATGAATGCGACAAACATAATGGCCACGATATCGGCCAGTAGATGAACACCAAAACTTATAAAATTTGCAGCAGATATTCCTGTCGTCACAGTTTTCTCTCCTTGGTATGGAACGTATGATGCAGCCCTACAATTACTTTCGGCACTTGTTGCATGCTCCAGCTCGAAACCGTTGCCGTATGCCGCCTTGTATTTCCGTAAACCTCACTGCTGCCTTGTCTATTTCCTGCAATCGCGCTGGAAGACCACAACATTATTTTTAACAAAAGGTTGACTTGCCCTTAACATAGTTTTCATATCTTTCTCCCATAATTAAAAATGGATAGCTATGTACATCACGAACACCCGATAGTGCTTGTAGCGAATTGCACTCCTTCATACATGGGTTTACGGCCAAATCAACACCTACAAGCAATAGATAGTTGTTACAACGCGCAGCTATACAGCCGGTGTAAGCGCCTGACAAACAGTTTTTGTTACACCACCTTCCGTTCATGCAGCACAGCAAAGCTAAAGCTCTACCATACAGAACCCGCGTACTAGCTACGCTGTGGTAATGCCATCATGCCCCAAGACGAACATCGTCTGAGCATAAGCCGTCGCATCGTGGCGAATCAGTATCTACGTTGTGCTACGGCAACAAGACTCCTTGCCGCCTCAAATATGTTTAAGTTATAGATATGAGCAAGCAACCGGGAAGCACGGAACGTGGCGCGCAATGCTACTTGCGGTGCCTATTCACCGAGGAATAGACGAGGTACGATAAAGTGTAGCCGGGATGTTTCTAAACCATGATTACGAAGAAATGGACCAAGTTGAGGTTGAACTAATGTTCCTTGTGTGTCAAGTCTTGTTGTATGACGGAAACTACAGTTCTTAGGAAGTCACTCTTATATTAACGCAGTGTTAAGAGTATTAGTTACGCGCATTTTGGTTAAGAAATAGTCAACGTTCTAGGCGGGTGGCAAGTCGGCTGAAGGATTGCTCCGGCGTAAACTACACTCTGCGCATAGACTAAAACCAACGCTCACCATCATCAGCGCCACCTCCATGCTTGCATGTATGATCATATGCATTCCGCGTGTATCTCCACGGCGTCCTCGACTTCGCAGCATAACAAAGCCATGCTACACTAAACTCCACAAGTACCATATTGATTACTCGCAATACGGAGTAGCCCTGTGCTTTATTTGTTTATGCTGCCAAAGTATTCGTCTTCTCGTGTGCATATGTACAGCTTGCCATCGGTGGAGCGCATATGACGATCCGTTATGATGTTGTGATTGTTGGTGCAGGGCCTGGAGGTGCGGCAACAGCACATTATCTTGCGCAACATGGTATGGATGTGATGTTGCTCGACAAAGCAACATTTCCACGCGACAAAACATGTGGTGATGGATTAACGCCTCGCGCGCTCGGTGTGCTGGACGACATGCGCTTGCTTCCTGATCTGCTTCCACTCGGTTTTCGCGCCGACGGGATGGCGATTGTTGGGCCGAAAGGCGCGCACGTTGATGTTCCATTTCCGCAAACACCAGGCTGGTTCGATTATACGCTCGTCATGCCGCGCATGACGTTGGACGATATGATTCGCCAGCGTGCATTGAACAGTGGTGCTCACTACGATAGTCCTGTCCGCGTCCTCAACATTCAGCCGGATGCAAACGGCGTCGTGATTCGTGGCGACCGGCAGGGACAGCCAGTCAACTA
>JASKZZ010000420.1 GCA_030147335.1 Herpetosiphonaceae bacterium
GCTGGCTCATGTGCCGTAGCTTTCGCATGCCAGCGCACTGTAAGCCGCACGCCCAGATGGTCGGAAAGGAAACCTGTTAAGCCGTGTGCCAGCAACACCGGTTCACGAAAGCGCAGCTCGGCGTTCAGATCCACCACTAGATCTTGCGGCGCGCGCACCATGATGTGATCCAACGCTTGAATCGCCCGCGCCGGTACTCCTGGCGGAGGCCGAAACGTTGGCTCGTCGGAGCTACTCAGGGGATCGATCAAACCGGTTGTTGCACGGAACTCGTGATACAGCCAGCTCCCACGAGGCACATTGAAGTCACCCGACACAATCACAAGGGTATTGGAGGGAACGTCACGCACAAGTTCTGCTATCTCGCGCAGCTGTTGCCGTTCTACCTTTGCATATGGATTAGAATACGACCACGAGGCGGTGTAGTTTGCTGCTAAGTGCGTGTTAAACACAACAACCTCTTGATCCTCGATCCGCAACACTGTTTTGAGCACGCCTTTTGCTTGATGCCGTTCGGTCGCATGCAGACTGGCTACTCGACCGCGTTCTTGAAACACATGATACACCGTATCCACCAGCGGTACGCGCGAAAGCGTTACCAGTCCACCTTTAGGAGCGTAAGGATGCGGTACGGCAACAGTGTACGGCCAAGTATCGTCGACATGACGCAGCAGCGGCACATGTCGCCAGCGCCAGACCTCCTGCAAGCATGCCACATCAGCTTCGGTGTCAATGATTGCCTTGCCAAGCGCGGACAGCCGACGACGGAGGCCGGGAAGTGGCACCGGCAGTCCTAAGCAGTTGATCGAAAGCATTGTAAGTTGTGTCATGCTATGCCTGGCAACCTGCCTTTTTGTTCACTCTCACAAGCTGCTACAGCAACCGCTATACCGCACAGTTTTTCGGAACAAGTCTTGCTTGGGTTGTAAGCTAATGCAGGAGAAGATTGTGCGTCGTTCTGATCTGCTTCGTTATGGCTTGTGGGCAACAGTCCTTGGCACGGCGCTGCGCAATCGCCGTGAATATGGCGTTCCAACCGCATGGCTAACCCATCTTGCGGGCAACACACTAACCTTGCTGTTACCAGATTTGCTACAGTTATTGCGCAAGCTGCCACTTGAAGTCCCTGCTGACATAGGCCCGATTCTGCGTACAATTGATCGCCGTGTTCGTCAAGATCCGCACTACGCCGGCTATGTCGCGCCGCTCGCTATCGGCTTTATCGCGTCTCATCCCGACTACTCAATCTACCACGGGCGTTGGGCTGAGCGAACGCTGTTCGGCTTTGGCGTTGATAGTTTCCCACATGCTACTGCCGCTTATGGTCTGGCCCGCTTTGTGAGCGAGACCGCGCTAACACTTCATGCTGAAACACCGTCCTCCAATGTTATCTCGCCGCTATCTAGTTGGTCAGCGCGACATGTTGATGGACTGGCTGTCACAACCGTATTAATAGTGACTCTTTTGTGGGAGATTAGCGAGTATCTTGCGCATCACGCCGAGATTGAAGCGACGGGCCGCGACGCGAGCGAGGTTAACATGCAGTGGAGCATGCTTGACGCGGTAACCGATAGCATTTCCAATCTGCTCGGTCTTGCAGCGGCGATACAAGTCCGTCATAGCGACGAAGGCTGATCATAATGCGTTAATTGCGTGCGGCCAGGTACGCGCCGATAGTACGCGCCTGCTGTTTGATTGTTTGCAAATCAGATGCAAAGGGACGCAGCCGAGCGTACTGGTCGAAGTCTTCAAGCGCTCCACCGAACTGACCCACCCGCGAACGCAGCAATCCACGATCGCGCAGCTCGCCGGGATCTCCTGGATAAATCAGCAGCACCCGCTCCACCACACTCAGCGCCCGGCCAAACTCGCCGCGCTCGACATAGGTCGCTTTCAGATTACGTAACATACGCGCTAAAATTTCGGGCTTGGTCGGCGGACGCATGATCTGGTCGAGCAGTGTAGACGACACCGAGCCGTAGACTGCCTTCACCTGATGCTCGCAATCAGCAACGCTCCATAAACGCCCCCGGTTAAAGGGGTCCACGACAATGTCGCCATCAGGATGCGGATAGCGCGCGACAAAATGTCCAGGCAAAGCTAAACCGACCATTGGCAGGCCTAAACGCCAGGCTATCTCCAGGTACACGACTGATAGGGTGATCGGCAAGCCGACTCGCCGCAGCAAAACTTCGTTCAAAAAGCTGTTCGCCGGATCGTTATAGGCCAATGTATTGCCATGGAATTGCAGTTCATCGAATAAATAATGATTGAGCACGGCAATGTTTACAGATGGAGGACCATCAAGCAGTCGCGGACGAACTGCCTCGGCCAAGCTGTCCAGTTCAAACGCCGCGTCCATGGCAGCTTGATTGTTTTGATCTTCCCAGGCAATGCATAGGGCCGCTTCCGCAAGATTAATCTGTGCTTCCGGTTGCCGTATGAGCGCCTGAAAGTGTTGCCGCGCCGGGGAATTGACCGTCATACCATTTCCTTTGTGTTACACCAGCAGCATGGAAGGGTCGGCTGCTTCCGCGTTAATTGGTCGTCGCCTCGCTGCTGCGCTCCAGCTCCGATCCCCTTCGTTGCACAACCTGTGCCACTTGCTTCCTGATGTGTAGCACCAAACGGAAGTGATTATGCTGCGGACGTGCAAATAACACGATTTGTCATGTTTGTATGTGTATTGTGCTGTACCAATCGATGACGGATCGGAAGACAATGGTATAGTTATACGCGGTATTGGATGAATAGCATACACCTATCATCTACATTCCCTTGACAGCGACTGCGTCACCTCGTACCCTCAATCAACACAATGGACACAGCTTCGATGCCTAGATTTTTTTGGATCGCACAAGCCGCTAACATTATCACATGCGTTGTCGCGCTTGCTGCACTGTTAATGGTGGTTTGGCTGGGACCTCGCCGGTGGACCAACCTTAGTTTTGCGCTACTGCTTAGCTCGATCATTATTTGGATGGGCGGCAGCATGATGGCGCGCTTGTTCGTCAATGTGCCTCAGCTTGGCGGTAATGCGCAGTTTTTTCTGAATTGGCTTACTTTTGGCTTTGCGTTGGTTGGCATTACGCTGTTCTGGTTCGTTGAAAGCTTCGATCCGCTTGCTCGACGCTGGTTCTGGGTCGCTAACATCATCGGCATTATTGTCTACACCGTGTTTTTTGTTCTGCTAGCACGGGATGAGGTCATCAGCAATGCTCGTCGTGGCTCAACCGGTGGTCTTGTCTTTACCATTTCAACGGTCGGCAAATCCTTCGCGGCATTACATTATGTCTATGATGCACTTGCATTATTTACGTTGTTCCGGCGTCGTGCGTGGCGTGAGCATTGGCACCTGATGGTAGGCGTGGTGATCATGTTTTCTACGAGCATCATCGCCGTTGTGCTACCCGCTGTCTCGATTCAAACGTACATGATTACAGTCGGCACCCTTTTTATGACGTATGAGGTGGTAAAGCAGCAGCTGTTTAACCCGTTGCTGCAAAGCAATCAGAATTTGGAGGCAGAAGTCAAGAGTCGCACTGCAGCCCTGGCGCAGTCATTAGCAGAGCAGGAACGCGTTCACAGTGAGCTAGCTATTGCGCGTGATATTCAGCTAAGCTTGTTGCCGCCAAAAATTCCGCAGTTAGCGCAAATCGAAGTTGCCGGTCGTTCAATTCCTGCGCAAGAGGTAGGAGGCGATTTTTACACGTTTTACAATTTTCCCAATGGGCAATTAGGCGTAGCCGTAGGCGATGTCAGCGGCAAAGGCATTCCGGCAGCATTACTGATGGCTTTTTCGTTGCGAACATTTGAAATGCTGGTTGATACGTACCGCGACCAGGGAGCGTTACTAACGGCGCTCAACACGTCGCTTGCGCCACGTCTGCTGCAAAGCAACATGCAGACTGCGTTTCTCAGTGTGGTTGTAGACAGCAACCGCTGCGAGGCTTACATTGCAAATGCCGGTATGGTTACCCCACTGATGTGGCGTAACGGCAATGTATGCTACATCGACAGCTTTGGCCTACCACTAGGCGCATTACCCGAAACAGAATATCTGGAAATGACGGTTCCATTGCAACAGGACGATATGCTGCTACTCGTCAGCGACGGCATTGTCGAGACCATGAATCACACACATGAGTTATGGGGCTTTGGACGGCTTGAAGCCGCCTTTCAAGCCATCGGTGGACGACCGCCCAAAGATGTGGTCGACGAAATTCTGACGCAAGTCCATCGCTTTGCCGATGGAGGCCGATCACATGACGATATGACGGTCGTTGCGATCCGGCTGCATGTGTAGGAGCATCTAGGGCTTTGGCACGGGCACGAAGCGCCGCACAACCGGGACTGCTTCCGCACGCTGTGGGCGAAGTCGCCGCATAAGGCTGCCGATTTTCCACCCCACAACTGCACCCATGACGCCGCTGATAACGCCCATCGGCCAATATGTCAGCCAGGGCGACACGGTCAACTCGGGGGCTATCACAAGCCAGTCAAAGAACAATGGCGTTGTGATCACCACCACTACTGTTACCGCCGCACCAATTCGATACGCGCTCCAACGACTTCCAAGCGAGCAACGGTAGCTTTCCAACGCAACGCCCAGATCGAAGAAAAGTGCTGGGACAACAAGCGGAAATCCAAACGCTCCCTGGTAATCCAGAACATTGCGATCAAACACAACAACGGCTAACCGCACAGCATCATACATCGCCGCAACAGCGGTTACCATGCCAAGTCTGCGGGTACTGCCGAATATAATGCCTAATGTCATCGTCACAAAGATTGGCCAGAGCAGTGGATAGGCCCAGCGTGGTCGTGCCACAACGTCTCGTGAGCGAATGCCGCTTTCGTACTCAAAAAATAAAAATGCAGCAATCAATAAAGCGGTCACAAACGTCACAAGCGTTAACGCAATTCGGCCTAATTGACTCCAAGGAATTGGCGAGGCAGGATCATCAACGTCGTCGTCTAAGAAATATACGATACAGCCAAGCGCGGACAACACTTGTCCCGCCAGCAGATGAAGATGTGGTGGACTCCACACTGTCAGATCAATGCCAAATATCTCATGCCACAGCGCATCGGCAGGCGCGCCGCTAAAGCTCAGGACATTGGCCACAACAACAAGTGTAAGCGCCGCATTACGGCGAAGCGCGACAAATGGCGACTCGTCGTTGTTCCACAGGAGAACAAGCAGCCCCACGAGCGAAAGCAGCGCTGCTGCAAGAATTGCAAAATAAATCCCGTAGTGCGGAGGATACCAAAATCGGTCAACCGCGCCCTTTGCGTGTTCGGCAGCATCCCAATGTCCAGAAAGATACATCGCAATCAGCGCCACAACCTGAAGCGCGAGCATCACACGCACAATTTGCCAGCGTTGAGGTGCGATCATTGTGCGCGTTGTTTGGGTGTTTGCCATAAAGATCTCCTACTCGATCCAGGTACAACAATAATCGTACCATTCGCATAGACACAGTGCGGAATGATACGAGAATAAGTGTACGAATCATAGGTATCAATGTACTCGATCAGGGATAAATGTAGCTGCCTCCTAAATTAACATAGCTGAAAGATACTGTAGCATCTTGCTTCACATGCTGACCTATTTGTACCCTGTTACCACAACACGTCGATAATCCACGATCTTACAGATACCGCCCTACAATGAGCTAACCGCTGACGCTCAACCCAAAAGGAAGCACACCATGTATGGTGCGCTTCCTTGGGACTAAATGTGTTAGCCACATGCTTGTTAGGCCTATGGCACCACACTCATCGCCAACGTCTTATTTAACGTGTTTGAAAGGAGGCACGTTCTTGCCGCATTTCTACCACTAACAACACCACGAGCAGTAGCTCGATCACTTTATCAATATAGCCAATAGGATCGGGAGCGAAACGCGTGTAGAGTGCCCAAAATACAATCGTGATGATCGTAAAAGCAAGCAGCCCGATCCGGGTTATTGCGCGAAATCGGTGCAATGCAGGAATGTATAACACGGCCACCAAGCACAGATACACAAGCCCGTTCACCAAAAACAACGTACCACCGAGGTACAGGTGAATTGCAGCAGTTGCTACTGTTAAGCAGATTATTCCAATTTGGGTCATCCCAATGCCCGGCGCAGTTCTGTCCATCAACCATTTTCTCCATCGTTCATGTAGCCGTTTTGGCCCTACTGTGTAAAAGGCACCGATATAGCAATCGGGATTCCTTGATATCTGCTCCATCAGATCGTGTTGCAGCCACAGATACACATTAATAGCATTGAGGATCAGGCGCACACTCGCACTTCCGGTACACTACTATCATCAGGCCAGCCACAGCGACGGATGAGTGTGGCTTCGTACACAGGAGGGGGAGATCATGCCGCAGGCGGATACCTTAACAGAAGGAGCAGTGAAGTTGCTGCAAGAAAAACAACTGGCGCATTTTTCGACAATGATGGCAAGTGACGCCCCGCAAATTACACCAGTGTGGGTCGACGTCGAGCTTGACGGTAGCCATGTTCTCATCAACACGGCGGAAGGAAGACTTAAGACCGAAAATATTCGGCGCAATCCTGAAGTCGCCGTCAGCGTTGTTGATCGAGCAAATGATTGGCGATACGTTGTTATTCGCGGCACGGTCGTGGAACATCGGCATGAGGGTGCGGACGAACACATCGACAAGATGGCTCAAAAATATCTTGATCAGCCAACATATCCATTTCGTCGCGCCGACGAACAACGTGTCATTCTGCGCATCAAGCCACATCATGTATTGGAACAAGGCGTGTAGCTTGCGAAATATCAAATCGTGAACATGCGGATAACAGGAGGCAGACTAGCGAAAATATATGCTAGCCTGCCTCCTGTTGTGCTATCACAATGTTATTGTTGATTAAGTGTACACCATCTCGTCTACCAGTACGCCGTGCTGCTGCGCATGCCCCTCGATAATCTCCACAGCCCGTGCCACACCGTGTTCCGATTGGATGCGCTGACCCAGCTCCGTTACTCGTGCACGTAGCCCGTTGTCATTAACCGCCCGATCGATAGCCCCGGCGAGTTGTGCACCAGAGAGCGTTTTGCGTGATAACGGCCCTATGCCAACTCCCAATGAAGCTACTCGGTCGGCCCAAAACGGCTGATCTGCAAAAAATGGCACGATAATCGACGGAACGCAAGCACGCATGGCAGCTGCAGTTGTTCCCGCCCCGCCATGATGCACCACAGCCGCCATGCGCGGAAATAGCCAATCATGCGGAGCTTGGTCAATCATAAGCACGTTTGCAGGAAGGTCGGCTTGCTGGAGTCCACCCCAGCCGCGCAAAAAGATCGCGCGTTGACCGCTGTATCGCAACGCATCCAATGCAATCTCGGTCATTCGCTCGGGATCGCGGTCAACCATGCTACCAAAACCGATATACACGGGAGGTGGTCCGTCGGCTAAGAAGGCTAGCAAGTCGTGTAGCGGCGTCCACCCATTTTCCTGCAAGAACCAGTAACCAGTCACATGCATAAAATCAGGCCAATTGCGGGGCTTAGGCAGCACAAGTTCGCTGAAGCCGTTAATGACTGGCTGTTGTTGACGCAGCATTTCGGGCCATGGTCCAAGTAGCGGATAGGGTTGGAGGTTAAGCACGTCACGACGTGCCTCATTGATGATAGGCCGCATCATGTGCCACATCGAATGACCACCCACCAGATGTGTAAGATAATTGTATACAGGTCCACCTTTAAACGGAGTGGGAAACAAGACACTTGGAAACTCCGTCGTTGGCTGAACCGGCTGTAAATAAGCTTGGACATATGGCAAGTTGAGTTTCTCTGCAATGCTCACACCCATATAGAACGATGGACCGGTTATGACAAGCAGTTGAGCATCCTTACTCGCCTCCAAACCGTCACGCATTGCTTGTGGAAGAATTGGCGTCATGAGCGTGCGAAAGCCTCGCACCATACGCACTGCATTTCGATTCGTCTCCATCCACGCGCGTCCTTCGGGGCTGTTAACTATTGACTGAACATCGCCTTCCAGTGGTGCGTAATCAAGGCCATGGGATCGAATCCAGTGCTCGAAGTGACGATGCGTGGCTAATCGTACCCGATGTCCCTTGTCGGATAACCCGATACTAAGTGCAACAGCCGGCTGAATATCGCCACGTGAGCCTAGTGCTAACATTGTGATGCGCATTGCCGTTATTCCTTGTATAAAATCTGTAACGAGCATACGCAATGGACCATACTCAAGCATCCGTCAAAAGATGTGATAAAAATAACAAAGTAGGTGAGACTGAGAATGACGACGCTACAGTGCCCTATTTTCCAACTATTTTCGCCTTGATCAAATTCGCTCACTATTGTTCCTCGAACTCAATGTTGACAATTGCGATAAAGTAACGTATATTCACTTTCAGACAAATTAATACACCTACACTCTTATCCAGAGGAGCAGAGGGAACGGCCCTGTGAAGCTCCAGCAACCACCCGCCGACGACCGTCGGGATGGTGCTAACTCCGACAGATTGATCTGGAAGATGAGAGTTCGTGGTATGTTCGAGCATTTTTTACTGCTCGTGCAGTCGCGACGCCCTCATCGATGTTGATGAGGGCGTTTTGTGTTGTTACAGGATGAGCGCTCGTCCTGTAGCAGGCGCAACAGCAATGTCGTAGCGAGCGGAACGCGATCAACTGCCGCTCTTGTAGTAGTAAACAGTAAAGGGCGCTTCATGGCAGAGTCAGTTACATTGGGGCGAGTTCGTAAAACGTATCAGACGCAGGGCAATGCGCTGACAGTTCTTGATGATGTTCAGTTTCACATCGCGGCAGGTGAATTTGTCGCCATACTGGGGCCAAGTGGCTGCGGCAAATCAACATTATTGCGCTTGATTGCGGGCCTGGATCAACCATCTTCCGGCGCGGTACGGCTCGGCGACCGTGTTATTACCGACGTTGATGCGCGCTGCGCCGTGATGTTTCAAGAGCCGCGTCTCTTCCCATGGCAAACTATTCGTGCGAACATTGCGCTAGGAACACGGCGTTCAACACAGCCCGCATCGCCCACCGACCTGCTTGGATTGGTCGGACTCAGCGACTTTTCGGGCGCATATCCCCATCAGTTGTCGGGAGGGATGGCGCAGCGAGCAGCACTGGCGCGAGCACTGATCGGGCGGCCCGAGGTTTTGCTACTGGACGAACCATTTGCAGCGCTTGACGCCTTCACGCGAATGCAGATGCAGGATGTGTTGGCCGACGCGGCACGGGTGGTCCAGCCAACAGTGGTGATGGTTACACACGACATTGACGAGGCGCTGTATCTCGCTGACCGCATCGTAATTTTAGGCCAGCGCCCAGCATCGGTTGTCGCAACGATAAGCGTGCCACAGCCACGTCCTCGTGATCGCGCTGACGCCGCGCTAGCCCCAATCCGCCGCTTGATATTGTCGCACTTTGGTTTTGCACACGCCCCAACCCGTGAGCTGGAAGTAAACGCACATTAGGAGTTCATACCATGTTACATCGCTTGTTTCGTACACTCACAATATCATTCATGTTGCTAGCGCTGCTCGTCGCCTGCGGTGCGCCCGGCACAACCGGCTCCGCTACGCAAAAGCCGACAGAAATTCGGCTGGATTACGCCTACTATAACCCGAGTAGCTTGGTATTGCGAAAGTTTGGCTGGCTCGAAGAAGCGGTCAAGGCAGATAATATTAAGGTCACATGGGTATTGAGCGCAGGCAGCAACAAAGCCAACGAATTTCTACGTTCG
>JASKZZ010000446.1 GCA_030147335.1 Herpetosiphonaceae bacterium
TATTGGTCGTCTTAGCCCTCAGAAAGCGCAGCATGATCTGCTGGCAGCAGCCAAACTGGTGCTAGACCAGCGCCCTGATGCGCGCTTCATGATTGTAGGCCAGGGACGTCTTGAACAAGCATTGAAGGAACAAGCACAATCACTTGGTATTGCAGACCGTGTTACCTTCGCCGGGTTGCGCCGCGATATTCCGGCGGTGCTGGAGCAGTCAGACATTTTTGTGCTTTCTTCCTTATGGGAAGGGCTTCCCTTGACTGCCGTAGAGGCGATGGCAACCGCGCGACCTGTCGTTTTGACGGATGTTGGTGGTAACCGTGAACTGGTTGAATCAGGAGTGCAAGGTCTGATTGTTCCTCCCAGCGATGTACCGGCTCTTGCCGAGGCACTCCTTAAGTTACTGAATGATGATTCACTTCGGGCGGCAATGGGTCGCGCGGGACGAACGCGGGTCTACCAGGATTTCAGTATCGACACTGTTGCCGCACAACATGAAACCCTCTACCTAACGCTACGTAGTCAGCAGCGTACATTAAAGCGCGAGTCTCGTCCTTCAGCTAACAAGTCGTAAACAACGTGCCAAAGACTATGAATACATTCATCCCAGGCGATAATTTGCCGAAAACAGCAAGAATTGGTGCCAGTACAATTGAACGGCGACCACGAATTGTAGGCGTTGTTGCAGGCGATATTGTCAACGAGTCCGGCGCTCGGACTAAATATGGACCTCTATTCAAGGCTGTGGAAAACACCTTCCCGCTTGTGGAAGTGTACAACGCTGCACTACAAGGGACCACACGGCTGCTTAACGCGCTGATGGTCATTCATCCTAATCGTCGTCGCTGGCAGGAGCGATTTTATCAGAACGTAGCAGCTTTTCGCCTACGTTCGCAGCGCGTCGCACGCCATCTTCGATCACTTGATGGACACGCCGATTTGGTAGTACAGGTAGGCGGATTATTCGATGCGCGCTGGAATGACGTGCCACTGCCAAGTATCATCTACACTGATTATACGATGTGCTTGTCCGCACGAAAACCAGAGGCAGGGCGTTCACCACTGAATGCGCAACAGCTTAAACAATGGGTGACACTGGAGCGTCAAGCCTATCAACGCGCACTTCATATATGCACACGTGGGCAGTTTGTACGCACCTCGATTATAGAAGACTATGGCATTGACCCAGCGCGTGTGACGGCGATTGGCGGCGGCGTCAACTTTGAACGACTGCCTCAACTTAGCGCTCGTTCAATGTCTCGCCCACCGACAGCATTGTTTATCGGTATCGATTTTTACCGCAAAGGCGGCGACCTGTTGCTACAAGCGTTTGCCGAGGTGCGCTCTCAAGTTCCGGACGCGCGACTCCTGTTAGTTACCGGAGAAGATATCCCCGCAGCCCTCCCGCGTGAAGGCGTCGAGGTATTGAAGCCAACGTGGGATAGAAGCGCAATTGCCGCACTTTATCAACAAGCGGATGTGTTCGTACTCCCGTCGCGGCTAGAAACATGGGGCGACGTTCTGCTTGAGGCGATGGCTTATGGGCTGCCGTGTATCGGTGTTGCCGGTGAAGCAATGGAAGAAATTATCGAGCACTCGACAACAGGCCTGATCGTACCGGCTAACGATAGCAAAACCTTGGCGGATGCGCTCGTACGTCTACTTGGTGACGAACAGGTCCGGTTACAGATGGGCCAAGCAGCGCGGCAGCGGCTTGAACGTGAGTACACCTGGGATCATGTTGTAGCCCGTGTAGCTTCAATCATTGAACGGTCGGCAATTCCTACACAGCACATCTGATCCGGCAATCAAGCATCCTCGTCCAACTAAGGCACGAGAAATAGCACATTAGCTTCCAAACGAAGCAGAGTAAAGGCTTTTGATGTTCCAAAAAAGCACGACAAGTCGTCAAACAAAACGCGTCGGCGTCGCTATGATATCAAGCGTGTTTTATCCTTCGATTGGTGGCGCGCAGACTCATACATTACGCTTGAGCCAGAAGCTCATGCAGCGTGGTGTGGACGTACTTGTGGTCACGCGTCATTACAAGGGTCTAGCCCGCTACGAAAACATCAATGGCGTTCCAACCTATCGTGTTGGGATGGGTGATCGGAACAAAGCGATTGCCGCAATTACGTACATCCTTGGCGCACTCAAGGTGTTGTATGCTCAACGCCACCAGTACAAGATACTGCACTGTCACTTAATGATTTCGCCAATGACTATCGGCTTGCTCGCACGACCATTTTTACGTAAACCATTGATTATCAATCCACATCGCAGCGGCGCCCTCGGTGATATTGCAACCGTTATGCAAAAACGTCCTTTGCTCGGTCGGCTACGGCTTGCAGCAGCGCAGAGATGGGGTAACGCATTCGTCAGCATCAGCGGCAGTATTCATAACGAACTTCGTGATATAGGTGTTACCGAAGACCAGTTGTGGGATATACCCAACGGCGTTGACATCGAACAGTTTCGTCCGGTTACGATAAAGGAACGAACAAGCATTCGTCAGTCTCTTGGCCTACCCAATGTTCCCTTGGTTCTTTTTGCTGGACGATTGGTGCCCGAAAAAGGCGTTGATGTGTTGCTGGCGTCATGGCCGAAGGTACTCCAGCAAGAGCCAGAAGCGGTCTTGGTGATTGTCGGTGATGGCGAAGAACGTGCGACCCTCGAAGCCCAGGCTCACGAATTAGGTATTGCATCCCAGGTACTGTTCATGGGTGGGCAGACCATTGTGGCACCTTATCTACAGGCGGCGGATGTATTCGTGCTGCCATCATATGCTGAAGGCCTACCCGTTGCGTTACTCGAAGCAATGGCTTGCGGCATTGCCTGTGTTGCAACGGCCATTAGCGGCACGATGCAGGTGCTTGAGGATGGAGTGAGCGGCCGACTGGTTCCAGCCGGAAACGCCGAGGCTTTAGCAGTAGGTGTACGAGAAGCACTCACGACAGCACAGGGGCAAGAATGGTCACGTCGTGCGCGGCAGCATATCGTTAATCACTACTCGCTCGATGTGATAGTCGATACCTATCTGCACATGTATGAAACGCTGCTCCAAGATTCAAACAATATTTCTAATGGAAAGCGAACTCGTCACGCATGAATTAGTGGCGCGTGCGCGACAATCCATGACTAACCTCACCGCTCCTAGGTGGATGCTCCTTCAGATTGCTCCAATCATTGAGGACATTTTCAATAGTCTGCTGAGGACCAATGACTCCAGTCTCAGCCCATCAATGTAGCTTCAATGACACCATAACCAGCCAACACGTAACTTTACGCCATAGTACACGTTGTAGTGTATGAGTACATGCTGCTATCGGTGCACAGCGTGTGGTTGCTAACAACGATAAAGGGCAGGGCAACTGATCATTCCATTCTGGCCGCTAAAAAAACTAGACAGATGGAAGCATTGGCACAGTGGAGCTACATTGAATTGAGATTAGGGAAAAGAAATATGTCCGAGCGGTCAAGCTATCCACAACCTACAGGCGTCGTACATAAGAGGATTGCGTACTTCATGTCACGCTTCCCGACCATCAACGAAACGTTTATTTTGTACGAAATCCTCGAGCTTGAACGGCTTGGCCTACAGGTCGAAATTTTCCCGTTGATCCGCCAGCAGGAACAGGTCGTACATCCTGAGGTCGAAGCGCTGGTCGAGCGAACACACTATAGCAGGGTCTTATCCTCACAAGTGCTAGCTGCTCAACTTTATTGGCTGCGGAAACGGCCACGCGCCTACTTCAACGCATGGTACCAATCGCTACGGGGCAACATACGATCGCTTGGATTTCTCGCTCGTGCGCTATTTGTTGTACCACAAGCAGCCCTGTTCGCACGCCAAATTGAGGCGCTCGAGGTTGAGCACGTCCATGCTCACTGGGCGACGCATCCGACTCTCGCTGCCTATGTCGTGCATCGTCTAACGGGAACGCCGTACAGTATAACTGCCCATGCACATGATATTTATGAAAACCGCACGATGCTGGACGAGAAAATCCGTCAAGCAAGCTTTGTGGTAACAATTTCACAATACAATCTACAATTACTGAGCGAACTCTATGGCTCCACAGCGACCAACAAAACAGTAGTAATCCATTGCGGTATCGACCCGTATGTGTTTCAACCTCGAAGTGACATGTCGCGCTCCACTCCATTTACGATTGTCTGTGTTGCTAGCTTGCGTGACTACAAAGGTCACCCTTATTTGATCGAGGCATGTGCGGAACTTGCGGCACAGGGGTTGTCTTTCCAGTGTTTGCTCATTGGTGAAGGCGAGGACCGGCCGAAAATCGAAGCACAGATTGCGCAGCTTGGACTGAACAGTTATGTCTCGTTATTGGGACACCAGCCCCGTAATCGTGTCAGCGAATTAGTGGCCGAGGCGGATGTTGTCGTCTTGCCGAGCGTAACAACAAATTCCGGCAAAAAAGAAGGTATTCCGGTCGCGTTGATGGAAGCACTCGCTAGCGAAAAACCAGTCGTAGCAACCGAGATTTCGGGAATACCAGAACTCATTGAAGATGGCCATTCAGGCATTCTTGTACCAGAGCGTAATGCACAACTCCTTGCTGAAGCATTGTTCAAACTATACAACGATCCGGAACTTGGTCGCCGCCTAGGTGTCGCAGGACGCAATAAAGTACTAAACGAGTTTGACTTGCGACAAAATACGGCTCGGCTGAGTAGCCTTCTGCTGCAAGATTGGACATCCGAGGCCGCTGCCAGCCCAGCGATTATGTTACGTGGCATGACGTAGTTTGATTGGGATTTCGGAGATACAGCTGCTTGTTCGTGTACAAGATCCAGGGTATTGCGTCGACGTGTTGCATGGGGAAGGAATTGTCAGGAAATGAGAAAAACGGTTTTTTGGGGTTCACTTGGATTAATACTGTATAGCTATGTGGGCTTTCCCATTCTGGTTGTGCTGCGCGGGCTGCTGCGCCAACGGCCAGTGCGGATGGCGGATATTGCGCCGAGCGTCAGCTTAGTGATTGCTGCCTATAACGAAGAGTCGCGAATTGCAGACCGGATCAATAATGCCCTTGCCCTTGAATATCCTCGGGAACAGCTCGAAATTGTTATCGCATCGGACGGGTCAACGGATAAAACAAATGAAATTGTGGCAAGTTTTGCCGATACAGGTGTTCGCTTTCTACCTTTGCAACGGCAAGGCAAAATCCCGGTACTCAACACGGCAGTAGCGGAGACGACCGGCGAGATTTTGTTATTCTCCGACGCGACGACCATGTTCGCTCCAGACGCCCTGCGTATTCTTGTGCGTTCCTTCGCAGATCCAGAAGTAGGCGCGGTTGGCGGCCGGCAATTGTATGTCACAGGTAATGCGAGTGGCGGTGCAAGTATTGGCGAACGGCTGTATTGGAACTTCGATCGCTTGCTTAAGCTGTCACAAAGCAAGTCGGGAAGCATGATTGCAGCTGGGGGTGCGATGTATGCACTCCGACGTGAGTTGTTCCGACCAATTCCCGTAGGCGTGCTTGACGACCACGTTATTTCCACGTTAGCAATCGCGCAGGGCTACCGGCTTGTTTTTGAACCCAATGCACTTGCATATCAAACGATTGCCGCAAACGATACGGCCGAATTTCGCCGTAAGGTGCGGGTAATCGTTCAAGGTCTGTACACATTATGGACGCAACGTGAACTGTTTAATCCGCTGCGCTATGGCTTTTATTCAGTTCAGCTTTTCTCACATAAGCTACTGCGTTGGAGCGTTGCATGGCCATTAATCGTGCTTGCAGTTGTATCGCCGAGTTTGTATCCAGCCGGACGACTTTATAAAGCGGCCTTGCAAGGACAACTTTTGCTGTATGGCTGCGCGGTGAGCGCTTTGCTGCTACGACGAACGCGCTTCGCTCAGCTCAAGATGTTCAAGCTGCTCGCCATTCCTTATTACTTTTGTATGGTCAACTACGCGGCGCTGTGCGCCTGGATGCAACTGCTCTCTGGCAAGCGGGTTGTTATGTGGGATTCAACAAAACGTGCAGCCGACGGAGAGTAGACGAGCAATACAAAGAGCACAACTCAAGAGAAGCAAGCACATTTTTAACAAGCTACAGGTGTGGAAAACATCAAGGAGAGTACAATGTTATTGTCGGTAATTATTCCTTGTTACAACGAAGAAGCGACTATTCGAGCTATTTTGGCACAGGTCTGTGCAGTTAATCTCGACAAAGAAATTATTGTTGTTGATGATCATTCCCGTGATCGCACACCTGAAATTCTTCGTGAAGTTGCAGCTATCAATCCTATCATTCGCATTATTCGTCAGCCCCGAAATATGGGTAAAGGAGAAGCGATTCGCACCGGACTTGCGTCGGCACAAGGTGAGATTGTCATTATCCAGGATGCTGACCTGGAATACGATCCCAACGATTATTATGAGTTAGTCCGGCCAATTGTCGAAGGCAAAGTTGACGTCGTGTTTGGTTCACGATTTGCCGGTCGGCATACCGGCATGTATTTTTGGAACGCGATCGGCAACAAGTTTCTGACATTTCTCACGAACTTTTTGTACAATGCCTGGATCTCGGACATGGAAACATGTTACAAAGTCATGCGGACCGATATCATGCGCAGCTTAAACTTGCGCAGCAACGACTTTAAGATCGAGCCAGAAATTGCAGCAAAGGTGCTACGGTTAGGTTACCGCATTTATGAAGTGCCGGTCTCGTATATGGGCCGAACATACGAGGAAGGCAAGAAAATCAAGCAGAGCGATGGATTAAAGGCAATCGTTATGCTCTTACAATGTTTGACGTGGCGAGGTACCGCACCGAAACTGGAAAAGATTGAGCCGAAAGCCGTACATGGAGCACTGGAAGCTGTTCGGATTCATACCGCACAACAGCGGATTATGGCCGTACCCATGGAGCCGCTCAACTAACACGAAGATTTGGCAATGTCGCCGTCGTGTTTCCGACACGACGGCGACATTTTTTACGTTTTTAATTTGAAACATATCTTATCTGGTCAATATACGTTTAAAGCTTTGGAAGCAGGTTGATTCAGGGGAGAGGGAGAAGCCTAAGTGATACGTCACTATTACCAAAATTTTAGCGTTCGGTTTAAATTTCAACTCAGACTTGTACCATTATGCGTTGTTGTCGCTGTTCTGCTCGGTCAGCCTCAGTTCACGTATGCACATCTACCATCAGCCGTAACAATGGCTTCGGTTGCAGTAACGGCCAGCGTAGAAACGGATCCAATGCCATTTAGTGGCGATACAGCCGACGATAGCGCAATTTGGATTCATCCGACGAATCCGAGCCAAAGTACGATAATTGGTACCAATAAGCAGGGTGGAATTGCTGTCTACAATCTTGATGGGCAACAGCTACAACACCTGTATGACGGCAATATGAACAACGTCGACCTACGGTACAACTTTCCGTTACAAGGTCGGTCAGTTGCGCTGGTGACGACGAGTAATCGAACGAATAATTCGATCTCGGTCTACACGGTGAATCCTGTTACACGGCTGCTGGAAAAAGTAAGTACGATCTACACTGGCTTTGCAATCTATGGCCTTTGTATGTACCACAGTCCCGTAACCAATGATTATTACGCATTCATTACCGGTGACGAGGGCGCAGCCGATCGCGGCAAAGTGCAACAATGGAAGCTTTTAGCGAGCAGCGATGGCGAGGTAACTGGCACGAAAGTACGCAGCTTCGAGGTTGGTTCGCTATCTGAAGGCTGCGTCGCAGACGATGAGCTTGGGCATTTTTACGTAAGTGAGGAAGCCCGTGGCATATGGAAGTACGAGGCTGAACCCGAAGCTACAACAGTCCGTCGAATGGTAGATACGACGGGTAGTGGAGGCCATTTGACCGCTGATGTCGAGGGTCTGACACTTTATTATGCATCGGATCGGACCGGTTACCTGATTGCATCAAGCCAGGGAAGTAACTCTTTTGTTATCTACGGACGTGAAGCCGATAACACATATCTTACAACGCTAAAGATCGCAGCCGGTAGTATTGATGGTGTTTCGGGCACGGATGGCATCGATGTTACAAATTTTGGGCTTGACAGCACTTTCTCAGGAGGCATGTTTGTTACGCAAGACAACACCAATGACCTCGAAAAGCAAAACTTCAAGCTCGTACGTTGGGAAAACATTGCTACCGCTGCCGGACCTGCGATAAGCGTTGATACGACGTGGGATCCTCGCAAGGTAGGTGCAAGCCCATCGCCAAGCCCATCGCCAAGCCCATCGCCAAGCCCATCACCAAGTCCATCGCCTAGCCCGGTGACGGCAAGGGTTGAAGCAGATGCGTATGTCGAAGAGGCGAGGCCAACGATCAATTCTGGCACTGCCCAAACATTGCGTGTTGATGGAGATCAAAACGCGCGCACAGAGAGCTTTGTGCGTGTTACAGTGGCAGGCTCAGTCAAACCGATAAGCAAGGCTCGTCTGCGGGTTTACACCATGAGCGACGCGGCTAATGGTCCAGCACTGTACCCTACCAGCAACGACTGGACCGAGAACGGCATTACCTGGAACAACCGTCCTGTCCGTGGCAGTAATGCACTTGATGACGCAGGTGTAGTAATGAGCCAAACATGGATCGAGTATGACGTTAGTGCCTCAGTAAAAGGTAATGGCACATATAGCTTCGTGCTTGTAACCAACAGCGGAGACGGTATATCGCTTTCTTCACGTGAAGGTAACGTTCCACCACAGCTTGTTCTAACACATGGCTATCAGATTTACTTACCAGCTATTGGCAGGAACCCGTAAGAACGCGTTAGCGTGTAACAAGATTTCATGGCAACACTCTCGCTTGACTTTATCAAGCGGGAGTGTTTACGGTATTGGAATCGTACCGACGCAAATAATGTACCCTGATGTGTAGGTATTCACTCCAACCTATGAACCGGAGGCACACTTATGATCGTCGAACGATTTTGCCAATCCGATTCGCCTGGTCAAGCTCCACGTAGCCATACTTGAAGTCACGACGCCAGCCATTCTTGACTTTGTACCGCGTACCTAAAGGAGCGCCCAGCTCGATATCGAAATTATCGAAATACCACCATTGGCCGTATCCTGCATTCGCGAAGGTGTAGCGAAAGTATGTCGGAACGTCCGGTTCCATCACCAACAGGAATGCCGCTAACGCGAATTTCTGGCGTTTTTCGTCTGCCTCCTTACCTTGGCTGACAGCATAAAACCCCTTACCTTGCTTAATCACATATTCGGCTTGAGCAAGCATCTTGTTTTGCTTTTCGGTCGACAAGCCCCCCGAATATCCTGTCACAAACGCTTCTTCCATTGTTCCGTCAAGATATGGCAAATAGTCGTTCCAATCAGCTCCCGTCTCTCGACCACCTATCATGTTGGCCCAGATAGGAACCGAAGGTCCCAGCTCGTTCTTAATGTGCCGTAACCAGCCCACCCATGCAGTTCTAAACTCCTCATCAGTG
>JASKZZ010000505.1 GCA_030147335.1 Herpetosiphonaceae bacterium
CGTCTATCATCCCACATCCTGATCTCCCTTCATGCGGGTTGCCGGGGCTTCGTCGGGCCGTTCCCTCCACCCCTCTGGATGAGGCTTTATTCAATTGTATGGAGTTTACCAGCCGCGCGAACCAACGTCAATCACCACAAACTACATCCAGCCACGCGCTGCATTGAGCATCCAGGGGTGAATACGCTTATGCTTTGGCTGCAAACACTTTCCGCTGATGCATTGTTTCCTGTGCCAACGCATACACAATACCATCTTGAAGTGTGCCGCGAATAATCAAATGGCGAAGGTCAACGCCGAGCGCGACAAGCGTTGATGCAACATCTGGACGAATACCTGTAATCACTACCTGCGCGCCAAGCAGTTGAACCGCTTGCGCAGATTGAATGATCGCATGGGCAACAGCTGTATCAACCACAGGGAGGCCGGTGATGTCAAGAATTGCGATTCGCGCGTTTGATTTTTCAACGCCCTCCAGCAGCACCGTCATAATTTGTTGTGCGCGCTGTGTATCGACTGAACCGATCAGCGGCATGATCACCGTATGCTCCGAAATTGGTATCAACGGCGTAGCCAACTCCTCCAGCGCTGCCGCTTGCGCATTGATCACTGCCTGTTGGAGCCGCGCTCGTTCGGCTTCCGCTTGCCGACGCTCGCTGATGTCTCGCACAATCACAATCGTGTACGGCGTGTCACCAACAGCTGTGTTGCTTAATGCAAGCTCAATTGGAAATGTTATTCCGTCACGCCGAAGACCAGCAGATTCTATACGATTGCTGCTTTGAAACTGAGATGTTCCATCATAGGCTGGAATCAGCCGACCAATCGGCTGACCAATGATCTCCTGTTCTCCATAACCAAACAGGCGCTCCGCCGCATGATTGAACGACCCAATTTGCCCGTTCGTATCGACCATGATAATGCCGTCGGCTGCATGGTCAACAACAGCTTGGCGTTGCGCACTTGCGTTTACCAGCGCCACCGCTATCTGGTTGAACGATGCCGCAACCTCGCTTAGCTCGTCACGGCTTCGCAAGCTGACCATCGACGTTGTAGCACCGCTCGACAAGTTCTGCGCGGCAAGCTTAAGACTTGCAACTGTATTCATTACCGAACGGTAAAACGCTACCAGCAGGTAGAGCACCAACAACAACGATATAACAGCGAAGGTTGTCGTTATCAGCTTCTGCCGTTCAAAGCCGGCAATTCGATGACGAAGCAACTCTTCCAGCTCAACATTCGCCTGATCCCACAACGTGAAGCTGGCCGCCAACGCAGCTGTTCCTGCCTCGTCAAGTACAACCTTGTTAATATCGCGCGAACCGGTAGCCAGCGCAATCACTCGGTCAGCAAAATCGTTGGCTGAAGTGGACATGTTTGCTGTAGGAGCTTCAAGAGTGCCGCGCAGGTTGTTAAGCGGATTGTGCGCAAAACCGACCTGCAAGCCCTTGTTGATCATTGCTACGTTGTCGCGCACACGACCTGCCAGCAAGGTTAGATGCATCTCTTGTTCAGCCGTAATTTGTCCATTGGCAGGTAGTGCTAGGTTCATTCTGAGCGTTTGTGCCAGCACACTCTGTTGCTCAGGCAGCTTCAATACCACCGCGTCCATCACATAGTAGCTGTCGAGGTCTGGATCGAGGATTAGATTTGAATTATCGCCCACAAGACTTATCAGCCCAAGTGTTTGTGAAATAAGTGCTTGATGCAAATCCGCGCTTTGGTTTGGAGATAAAGTTGCAAGGCGATGCTTGAGATCGAGCCAGGTTGTGTTTAGAGCTTGAAAGGCAGAACCGGTCGACAAATAAGCGCCGTATTGCTGCTCAACGATTGACAGCGCTTGCATATGCTGATCAATCCGCGCTGTTTGCTGCTGCAATGTATGCTGCACAGACAGATCGCCGCCAAGCAATTGCTGGTTGAGTCGATCATGCTGTGGCACATGTTCAAGTAATTGTCGCAACGGCCGCAAATATACGGTTCCATCAAGCTCTCGCTGAGCAAATGTCGTTTTTTTATTGATCTCACTGAACAGCGAGAACATGACGAGGGCAAGTGGAAGAATAAATAGAATACTAATTAATGCGAACTTTTGGGGATACTTAAGACGATTGAGCACTAAAAAAGCTGGGGAAAGAACAAGTTCCATTTTTAGCCACTCCATAACATACGTTTCGATAGGATGAAGTTTTACCCCCGGTTGTTTTTGGTTAGATCATCAGCTAAGAGGGTGTTAACTTTGCGTTTACTATTGACTCATACTAGTCTTCTGTTAATAGGATCGTAGTACCGCGGCGTTCAGACCGTTCAGCGCCCGTCTGGGAAGCTTGTATTCGCTGCCATGCGTAAAAACAAACGGCAAACCATGTCCTTTTTGCATAACCATAATGTAACGGCAAGTTAGAAAGGAATTCTCATGCTTTTCAGCGCAAACCAAACACTGGTCTTTGCCGGCGACAGCATTACCGATGCAGGCCGGCGTGGCGCTGCTGCGCCTTACGGCAACGGATATATGAGCATGGTTCATAGCCTTATGCTTGCCCGTTATCCTGATCTTCGGCTACGTTTTGTTAATCGTGGTGTGTCAGGTGATACCAGTCGTGACTTAGCTGCACGTTGGGAACGCGATGTACTGGCCGAGCAACCTGATTGGCTCTCGGTCATGATTGGTATCAATGATGTGTGGCGCATATTCGGCAGCAATCCGCACGAGGCACCGCCAATCACAGAGTATGAAGCGACGCTGGACAGATTGCTAGATCAAGGGTGTAACGCAGGGGCAAAGCTTATCTTGATGACACCGTATATGATTGAGGCAGACCAAGGAGTGGCGATGCGCCGCCGGATGGATCGGTACGGCGGAGTTGTCGAGCAACTTGCGGAGAAGCATAACGCAATTCTGGTTCGCGTTCAGGCTGCATTTGATGTTGTTCTAGCGCACACGCCTGCCAATAACTGGTCCGACGACCAGATTCATCCAAACAATGCAGGCCATGCAGTTATCGCGCTTGCCTGGCTACAAGCGACCGGGTTTGAGTTGTAACAAAGAAAGAGGCGGGACCTAGCCGTCTTCCATGCATTGTATGGCGCGACGACCTCGATCCGTATGGAACGTATAAGCCTGGCCGTCATGCTCCAGCACAACCCGGTAACCAGGAGTGATGACTTGAAGATACATCATGCCTGGTTTTGGACAACCGAGCGAGCTATCGTTCCATTCGACGTAAGCAGTATCACGCACGTTAATCGCAGATGGGGAACAAGCAAGCTCGGCTGCTAACGCTTGGCGAGCAACCTCGATTGCGGTGGCGGCTGTTTGATCCATTTCGGCACCTCACAAAATACTAGGCTGGGAGCAGTGCCTCCAGCCTGGTATCTACGTATTGATCGTTAGGGTTGTGCAATTTCCTTCGGCTGGCCGTTGTCGCACCAAACCGCGCGCTGACCAGTATCATCGGTATGAACGTTGTAGTCCCGAGTGCCGTCGTTGTACGTCAGCTTGAAACCAGACACAAGCACCTGCATGTACATTGTGGCTGGGTCCGGACAACCAAGGCTGCTATCGCTCCATTCGGTTGCCTCTTTACTTACCAACTTAAGGGAGTCGGACGGCTGATTGATTTGGGCGGCAAGACGTGACATAGCTTGTGCTTCAACGGCAGCGGAGTTGCTGGCGTCGCCGTTGGTAAAGTCGCCAGAGATGTTACTAATTGAAGCAGCCGGAGATGCTTCTGCCACAGGTGCCGATGCTTCGGGC
Source organism: Herpetosiphonaceae bacterium (assembly GCA_030147335.1). Classification (GTDB taxonomy): domain Bacteria; phylum Chloroflexota; class Chloroflexia; order Chloroflexales; family Kallotenuaceae; genus LB3-1. The sequence goes on from JASKZZ010000505.1 coordinate 3,758, forward strand.
GCGGTTGATGGAACCGACGACACTGCCGTAGATGGAGCAACGCCCGTCGAATCATTACTAATGCCCGCGGTTGCGCCACCACAGGCCGTAAGTGCAAGCAAAAGAACTGCAAGGGAAAGTTTACGCATAATAAATGTCCTCCGATTAGCTGGTACAATGCCTTACCATATAGACGGTACGGCTCCTTAGAAAGTTCCAAGCGGTGCAAATGCTAGACCAGATAGTTACAATTGCGCACGATGCAGGCGACCTGCTGCGCCGAGAATTTCGCCGCGACCGTCACGTTGACTTCAAGAGCCGTGCCGAGCTTGTCACCGACATGGATCTAGCCAGCGAGCAGTTGATCCTTGAGCGGCTACGCACTGTGTATCCTAACCATCATATTTTGTCGGAAGAAACCGCAGATAACGCATGGCGGAACTTTGCCCACAAGGAGCCGGACGAACCAATTTGGCTGATCGACCCGCTCGACGGCACCAATAACTACGCCCACGGTATTCCATTTTTCAGCGTTTCAATCGCAATGGTCAAGAATGGCACGCTGATGCTTGGCGTTGTTTACGATCCCATGCATGACGAATGCTTTACAGCAGAACGATCTGCTCCAGCCCGGTTGAATGGCAAGCCTATCGTAGTTTCGGCCGTTGATCAGCTACGTCATGCGCAGCTTTCGACCGGATTCCCGTATGATCGCTGGCAACGCACTGATACCAACGCGGACCTAGCCGCAGCCATGGTTATGCAGTGCCAGGATCTGCGACGCATGGGTTCGGCAGCACTGGATTTGTGCTATGTCGCGGCTGGACGCAATGATGCTCATTGGGAAGTTGAGCTTAAGCCATGGGATGGTGCGGCGGGAGCGCTGATTATTGAGGCGGCGGGCGGGCATATCAGTGATCTTGCAGGCAAGCCATACCGTCCATGGAGCGGCGGTATTGTGGCCTCCAACAAACTAATTCATGCGGCCATGCTTAACGTATTAGCAGAACCTAACGAGCAACGCGTATGACAACATATGTTGAAGAACGGCTACCGGGGTCGGCGCTCAGCCCTCGGCGACCAATGCCCAATGATTTGTTTTTATCTAATTACCTACTGGCGACATATGGCGGCTGCGAGTTTGCCTGTCAATATTGCGATCTGGCCACAACCACGATCCGGCCTTTGGGTGAAACAACGCACGTCTTTGTCGATGTCCCAACCCGGCTTGATCAAGAGTTGGAAACGATTGACTCAGGCGATGTCGTCGGTTTGTTATTGAGCGAGTCGTATCAGCCTGCCGAACGCGAACACCGCCTA
>JASKZZ010000512.1 GCA_030147335.1 Herpetosiphonaceae bacterium
GGAATGTGACCAATGGCCGAGCACACCTGGCTCGCAGAGCGATTTGAGACGAACCGCGTACAGATGCAGGCGGTCGCCTACCGGATGCTCGGTTCACAGAGCGAGGCCGAGGATGCCGTGCAAGAGGCCTGGTTCCGACTCGTCCGTTCCGATACCACCGACATCGCCAACCTCGGCGGGTGGCTGACGACCGTCGTCGGGCGCATCTGTCTCGATACTCTCCGGACCCGCGGATCGCGACGGGAAGAGCCGCTGGACGTGCATGAGGTCGAGCAACTGATGAGCCGTGATACCGAGGGTAATCCCGAGCATGAGGCACTGCTGGCGGACTCGGTTGGACTGGCCTTGCTGGTCGTGCTCGATACGCTCACACCCGCCGAACGGCTGGCGTTCGTGCTGCACGACGTCTTCGCCGTGCCCTTCGACGCGATCGCGCCGAGTGTGGAGCGTTCCCCAGCAGCGCGCGGAAGCTGGCGAGCCGCGCACGTGAGCGGGTCCGCGGCTCAGCCGCCGCTCCCACTGTCGACCTCGCCCAGCAAAGGGCTGTTGTCGCGGCCTTTCTGGCGGCCGCACGCGAAGGGAACTTCGCGGCGCTGCTCACGGTGCTCGATCCCGATGTCGTGCTGCGCGCCGACGACGCAGCGGTGGCGTTGGGTGGTGCAGCGGAGGTGCGGGGCGTGAACGGCGGTGGGCTGGATGCAACAACTAACAGACAACTCAGATAAATCACGTACTATGGCACAACGTACGTTTACTCTGACAGAACCAGCCGCCCGTCCGCTTCAGGAGACGGAGCTTAAGCTGCTTGTGCCTCCGTTTCTGCGACTCGACGAAATTACGCTGTGGTGCGAGTTTCCGGTTCGCCCGGCCCGTACAGGTGGCAGCGCACCCAATGATCGGGGGCAACGTACTCGCGGCCCGGCATAAACTGGCGGCAAACTTCCATCACATGCGGGCAACGGTTGGCAAACGGGCAACCCGGAGGTGGATCGATCAACGACGGGATGTCACCGCGCGCTTCCACTTTTCGTGCAGTCAAGCCAGCGTGCGGATTGGGCACCGCCGACAACAACAGCTGCGTGTAGGGCATCGCAGGATTGTGCATCAACTCGTCGCTGTCCGCGCCCTCAACCATGTGCCCGGCATACATCACGATCGTGCGGTCGCCGATGTAGCGCGCGCTCGCAATGTCGTGGGTGATGTACAAAAAGCTGATCCCGTGTTCTTCTTTGAGTCGCTCCATCAAATTAAGAATGCCCATCCGAATCGAAACATCCAGCATTGATATCGGCTCGTCCGCCAGAATAATTTCGGGATCAACAGCCAACGCCCGCGCAATCGCAACACGCTGGCGCTGCCCGCCCGACAATTGATACGGATATCTTTGTGCAACTTCCGGTGCTGGGTTCAGTCCAACCGTGTTGAGCAATTCGTGTACACGATCCTGGACCTGTTTACCGTTGGCCTTTTTGTGAATCAGCAGCGGACGCTCGATGTGATTGCCGATCGATTGCACGGGATTCAATGATCCAAAGGGATCTTGAAAGATCATCTGTACCTGCCGCCGGTAGTTCAGCGAGGCTTTGCGCGGCTCGGTTATGAGAATATCGCGGCCTTTGAAAAAAATCTCGCCTTTAGTGGGCGGCATTAAGCGCGCAATTAATCGTGCAGTCGTGGATTTCCCGCTGCCGGACTCGCCCACCACGGCGATCACCTGTACACGCCGAATCGTAAACGACAAAAAGTTGAGCGCATGGACATGCTTCGGTTTGAACACAGTCCCAACCGGAAAATGCTTGGTCAGGTTGCGCACATCCATCACAACATCGTCGTGTGGATCTGCGCTTGCTTGTATATGCGGAGTTGAAACGACCCTCATGTTCGCCTCCCACGGAGTTGCGCATGCTGCACAACACAGCTCTGATTTTCGTTCAGTTGTTCAATTTTGATGCACTATGTGTGTGCAATGCTAGAAAATGCCTTCAAGTTTTGGCATGCCTACGTGGGCTGCTAGCCAATGGCCCGGCTTCACCTCGCGCAGCTTGGGCGCAACCTTTGTTTCGATGTGGTTGCAGGCTGTGCAGCGGGGGTGGAAGCGGCAGCCAGACGGCGGTGCAACCATATCCGGGGGTGAACCTGGAATGCCAGTCAATTTTTGCTTGGGACCCGTGAGCGGAGGAAACGAGTTGATCAAGCCCTGGGTGTACGGGTGGAGCGGGTTGTTGAAAATTTCCCGCGCCGACGCTAACTCCACGATCTGGCCTGCATACATGATGCCGATCCGGTCGGAAAATTCCACCATCAACGACATGTCGTGCGTGATAAACAGGATCGAGAAGCCCATTGCCTCTTTGAGTTGCTCGATCTGCTGCATGATTTCTTTCTGCATCACTACATCAAGTGCCGTGGTCGGCTCATCCATGATCATCAACGGCGGATGGAGCGCCAGTGCAATCGCGATCACGGCGCGTTGACGCATGCCGCCCGATAATTGGTGCGGGTAGGCGTCGAGACGGCTTTTTTCAATGCCGACAATGTCCAGCAGTTCGGCTGCACGATCTCGGGCCTCGCGGTTGCTCAACCCCTGGTGGGTAATCAATACGTCCATGATCTGATCGCCCACCTTCATGACGGGGTTAAGCGAGTTCATGGCGCTTTGAAACACCATCGACACGTCGCGCCAGCGGAAATCTTCCAGCTCTTCCTGTCCCATTTCAAGGACGTCTTCGCCGTTGAACAGGATATTCCCGCCCGTAATCACCGCTGGTGGCCGCAGCAGCCTCAGAATCGCGTGTGCGATCGTGGACTTGCCGCAGCCGGACTCGCCAGCCAGCCCGAACACCTCGCCCGGTGCGATTGTAAACGACACGCCATCAACGGCGCGCACCGGCCCGCGCGGCGTCAGGTACTCGACGTACAGATCGCGGACATATAACAGCGTGTCAGTGGGCGCGCCGAATGACCGGTGTCGCGCGGACGTTGCGGAGGTTGGAGTCTTTGATGACATGCGCTACTTCCCTTTCTGCACGCAAACGCGGGTTTGTAATTTCGTCCATGCCGTAGTTGATGAGCGAAAGGCCAAAGGCGATCAGCGCGACACACATCCCCGACGGCATAAATGTCCACCACGCGCCGACGAGCATTCCGGCGTTGTTCTGCGCCCAGTACAAATTCGTGCCCCACGTTACATCGCTCACGTTGGTCAAGCCGATGAAGCTCAGCGCTGTTTCTGCGCCGATGGCATACGTCACTGAGCCGATCAAACCACCCACAATGATCGAGGCCATGTTGGGCAGAATCTCACGGAAAATGATGCGGAAGCTGCCTTCACCACTGACTATAGCAGCCAAAACAAAATCTTTTTCGCGTAGGGACAGTGTTTGCGAGCGCAGTACACGGGCGCCCCACGCCCAGCCCGTAAACGCTAGCGCAAAAATGATCGTGACGAAACTGGGCCGGAGGTAAGCGGCGATAATCACCAGCAGCGGAACGCCCGGAATAACCAGGAACAGGTTCATCAGCACCGACAACACATCATCGACGCGCGTGCCGAAGTAGCCAGCGGTCATGCCGATCAGCATGCCGACCAGCGTTGTTACTATCCCGGTGGTTAGACCAATCGTCAGCGAGGTGCGCGCGCCCCACACCGTTTGGCGGAACACATCTTTGCCCTGGCCCTCCGTGCCGAACCAATATTCGCTGGACGGCGGCAGATGCGGTCGATCCACAAACTCCCCAGGATCGCCGGGCGCGATCACCGGAGCCAGGATTGCCACGAGCGCGAAGAAGACAACAATGGCAATGCCCAAGCGAGCCTTGGGATTGCGCAGCAAGTTGCGCAACCAGCCACTGCTTTGACGACGTGTAGGTGCAGCTGTTGGGATCGCGACGACTTGCCCGGCAGGTGTTACTTCAATATCTTCGAGTTGATCGAACGACGCGCTCGGAGCCGTCTGGCTATTTGTCGGTGAGGTGTCAATAAGTCGATCATCAGCCTGCATGCTAGCCTCCCTGTTACGTGGTCCGCACGCGCGGGTCAAGGCGTGTGTACAACAAATCAACAATAAAATTTGCGCATAGAACTGCAAGGGTAATCATCATAAACAAGCCTTGCATCAAGGGATAGTCGAGATTTGCAACCGATTTTGTCAGCAGGTACCCCAGACCAGGATAAGAGAAGATCGTTTCGACGAGCACTTGCCCGCTCAACACAAACCCTAGCGCCATACCAAACGCTGTAACGCTCGGCAGGAGCGCATTTCGTGCAGCATATCTAAACATAATGTCGCGCTGCCGTAAACCCTTGCCCTCAGCCATCGTGATGTAATCTTCGGCGAGTACGCTAACCATCGTGTTGCGCATCCCCAGCACCCAGCCGCTAATCGTGACCAGCACAATGGCAAACGCTGGCAGCATTAAATGCCGAAACACGCTACCGATGAACTGAAGCGAAAACGCAGGGGCAAGCTGATCGCTGTAGGCGTGGCGCAGTGGAAACCAGCCGAGCTTAAAGCCGAGCAGATAGAGCGCCATTAACGCGAGAAAGAAGGGCGGAAACGCACCGATAAAAACGAGCAGTGGCGGCAATGTGCTATCGACTAAACCACCACGCCGCCACGATCCAAAAATACCGATCAGGTTGCCCAGCACAAAACTGATAATCAGCGCTGTTGTGCCGAGCAGCAACGTCCATCCCAGGCCATTGGTAATCACCGAGGTAACCGGAGCGGGATAAGCGGAGAATGAAATGCCGAAATCACCGCGTAGGGTGTGGCCCAAATAAATAAAATACTGCTGAATCAGCGGGCCGTCACTCAGGCCAAGTGTTTCACGTATAGCTTGAATCTGCTCCGGTTGCAGTTGACCGCGTGATCCGGCAAAGATGGTGGCGGCAGGATCGCCTGGGGCTAAGCGCGGCAAAAAGAAGTTGACGGTGAGAGAAGCCCACGCTGCCAGGAGATAAAAGCCGAGCCGGCGGAGAATAAATCGCATGGTCGCACCTCATTGAGCTCCCATTGCACGAGAGTTCCATTATACAACTTCGCGCAACGTGCAAAACTGTGGGGCGATCTTCTGCACGAAAATCGCCCCACAGTTCATCAGGTTATTTCGGCTTGACTGTTGTCATCACGATCAACTGTTCTGGTGTGCCCTGACTGAAGAACGAGCCGACGGCATACGGATCATCCTTCGTTGGGAAGCCCTCAAAGCGCGTGGTGTTGTACTCGTACCAGCTCGGGCCAGGGAAAAGCGGGATTGCCGGGACTTCGGCGGCAAAGGTTTGCTGGAGTTGCTCAGCAATCTGCTTTTGCTGCGCCTCGTCTGCTGTACCTGCAAACTGATTCAATAGATCGTCAGCCTTCGAGCTTACATAGCGATGCCAGTTTGCACCGGCTGCTTCACCTACAGGCTTGAATGAGCGCTGCGACATCTGATCGCGGTAGTAGTTATACGGGGTTGGGCCTCCGCTCGACCAGCCAATTGACATGTCGAACTCGCCCTTCTGCACGCGATCGAACCACGCGCTGAAGTCGTACGTTTTCACGCTGGCGTTAATGCCGCACTGCTTCAGGTTCTGCGCGATAATTTGCACCGCCGATACCCAGTCCGACCAGCCCGAAACGACGTTGATCTCATACGTTAGCGGTGTTCCTTCTGCCGTTGTTCGGCTACCGCCGGCCTGTTTGAGCCCGGCAGCATCTAGCGCCGCGTTGGCCGCTTCAACGTTGTACGCCGTCCAATCACCCAATGTAGTCGGATCGGATACCTTGAAGTTCGGGTACGCTTCACTTAAGCCAGTCGGATCGGCGGGCTTGGTGTAGTCGTACATTGCCACCTTCACAATCTGATCGCGATTGATACACTGGCTAATTGCCTTGCGTACGATGGGATCGTCAAACGGCTTCTTCGTGGTGTTGAGGTACAACATGACGGTCGCGCCAACTGATGGGAACCAGTAGCCGTTGGTCTCTGGATTCTTGGAAACATACGTTTTCTCAATGTCCGGAATAAAGTTCGCGGCGTAGTCGTTTTCGCCATTGATCGTCGCAAGGTTGGCTTGATCGTTGCCGGGATAGGCCGGGAAGCGCAGGGCTTGCACCAACGGTTTGCCGGGCTGCCAGTAGTTGGGGTTCTTGTCAACCTGATACACCTGGTTCTGGAACACCGTTACTTCGGTGAACGGGCCGGTGCCTACCGGATTTTCGTTGGCAAACTTCGTCGGGTCTGCTACATCCTTCCAGATATGTTCCGGCACAATCACTTGATTGGTGATGTCGTACAGCCCCGGCGTGAACACGGTCTTGAAGTTGAATTCAACCGTGGTGTCGTCGGGTGCTGTTACTGTATCGACATATGCCGTTTCACCTCCCATGGCTTGCCCACCTGGGCCTTGCAGGCCCGTCTTGTCCTTGAACAAGTTGAAGGTGAACGCAACATCTTTGGCGGTGAATGGCTGACCATCCGACCACTTCACATCATTGCGAACGGTGAATGTCAACTTCTTGTTATCGTCGCTCCACGCATACTCCGTCGCAAGCCACGGTGTGAGTTCACCTTTAACGGTGTTGTAGATCATCAGCGGCTCGTACGTGCCGTGGACCGTTGGGAAGCGGAAGTCACCGACAAATGGGTTGAAGTTGCGAACCCAGGTAGCCTGTTGCTGCACGGAAAGCGTCATCACGCCTTCGCTGGCAGCGCCAACGGATGCCGCAGCTTGGCTTGCAGACGGAGCCGCCGAAGCTTCTGTAGTTGTACTAGCAGCGGCGGATGCAGCTGTGCTTGCACCAGTTGCGGTGCTGGCAGCGGTGGATGCGGCTGTACTTGCACCAGTTGCGGTGCTGGCAGCGGTGGATGCGCCTGTGGATGGCGGCGTGGCTGCGCCACCGCATGCAGCGAGAATCGTAGCGATAAGCACCAGCAGCGACAAAAACGACAGCGTGCGTTTGAACATCAGTGTACTCCTTTGTAACATGAACCACAGCAACAATGCGTCAGTGATTGTTGATCGTCAAACTCGCCGATGAAATATGCTTGCACCTCCTTTGCAAGCTGCAAAAAAAGCACGTATGGTTTACTGTTCCTTTACGAAAAGAAAGGTATCAGCAGGTGTTCTGCTCAAGGTTTGTTCGTTGCGTTCCACACGACGCTCGTATAACCAGTTCCGTTGGTAGGCGAATATGCTGTCCACGTGGCTCGGCGTGATCAATCTGATCGATCAACAACTTAACCGCAAGGGCACCCATCTCGGTAATCGGTTGGCGGATCGTGGAAAGTGGGGGGTTGGAATAGGTTGCGACGGGCAGATCATCAAAGGAAATGGTAGCGACATCGTCAGGAATGGTACGACCGGCTTCATGGACGGCTCGTATCGCGCCGAGCGCCATCGTATCACTCGCCACAAAAACAGCTGTGGGTGGGTGGGGCAAGCGGAGCAGTTTCTGCATTGCGTTGTATCCGCTTTGCTGCGTCCAATTCCCTTCTTCGATGAGTTCAGGCAGAATTGGCAAACCTGCTTCGAGCAATCCTTGCTTATACCCGTCGCGCCGTTCCAGCCCGGCAACCATGTACAGCGGTCCCGTGATCGATGCGATGCGGCGGTGCCCCAGGCTGATAAAATGTGTTACCGCTTGGTGCGCTCCTTCGCGCTGTTCCGCGTCCACCCACGTCAGATCTTGGAAATATGGATGATTGCCTATCAAGACCAGTGGCACCTTGTCGCGGCGCAGCAGCGGTAAAATCGGGTCGTCGATGTGGCTTGATAGCATCAGCACCCCGTCAAAGTGACGGCTGCGTAAGATTCGCTCGTAAAAGCCCTTCTCCATATCCACTGTAACCATCGACAGCATCACAAAATAGCCACTTTGTGTGGCCGCTTCGGTAATGCCTTGAATCGCAGCGCCAAAAAAAGGATCGGAGAAAATTTCACTGACGGTGCTGGGAATCAGCAAGCCAATCACGCGCGTGCGCCGACTGGCAAGACTTTGGGCCGCAGCGCTTGGTGCATAACCTTGTTCGTTGATCACACGCAGCACGCGCTCGCGTACCGCAGGCCGAACATTGGGATGGTTATTGAGTACGCGTGAGACGGTTGAGCGTGAGATATTAGCGAGGCGAGCAATTTCTTCGATTGTGAGCATCGTCATTGAAATCGCTCTCAATCCGTTGCAACCAAAAGTGGCTTGCAGACGATAAACAGATGAACTGTGAACGTGTTTCACTTCACTGTTGCTCTAATAGATCATTAAAGGGCGCTCAGCCTATGCGTATTCGTGTGCCAGCATCTAAAGGTATCTAAAAAACATTGCGGAATTGTAGCTTTTGAAGAACTGAATGTGAAAGAAATTAACTATGGGTTTGTTGGAAGCGCTCTCAATCCAGTAAGGTCATCCTAGCATGAGTGAATAAAAATTGTCAAGCACTAATTTCAACTTTTTTTTCATCGCTTCGTAGCGCAGCTTAAGGTCGAGGTACATCTCCACGTCCGTCCCAATTCCGTGCAGAATGAGACCGCTCCATCAGGACTTTGCACGAAAATCGTGCGTCGGGTAGTATTGCACGCACGTTGATGGAGGCGCAATGGCTGCTACACTCCCTACGCTGATTCCCCAACCTCGTCATTTCGAATGGTC
>JASKZZ010000124.1 GCA_030147335.1 Herpetosiphonaceae bacterium
AGTGCAGCGGGTTCGCATGCGGGTTCGCGGCGCGGCGCTGGTGTACGAGGTTTCGGAGACGCTTCAAGCCGATCCCGCTCCGGTTGGCGAGTTGATCCGAACTATCGCGTCAGGCCTCAAGAGCATGTATCGGCCATGGAAGCGAATAACGGTCACTGTTGAAGGCGATCATATCGATGTGCCCAATGCTGTCGCGTCGCCGCTAACAATGATTGTCAACGAGCTAATCACCAACTGTTTCCGTCACGCCTTTCCTGACAACCGCTACGGCACAATCCAGGTTGCATATAACCTTGCAGGCGATAACTTCAACCTGGAGGTTGTAGACAATGGCATCGGTCTGGATCAGGCAGCAGGCCCGGAACGCGCCACCGGCAATGGACGCCGGACGATCAGCCATTTTGTGCAAGGACTGAATGGAACCGTGACTTGGGATACCAGCAACACAGGCACGCGAGTTCAGGTGCAAATACCAGTCATACACTAAGCAAAAGATCATAGCTACCGACTCGACAGCAGCGCGTTGACCAAGCATGGCTCTGCTATCGAGTCACAATGTCCTGGTTGTCCGCCGTGAAGCAAGCGCAGCCTCGATCTCAGCCAGAAGAACAACAGGCTGGAACGGCTTGGGCAGCACGCGATGACCTTTTGCCATGAAAAATTGGGCTTGTTGGCGCAACACCTGAATGTGCGCAGAGCATACAATGACGGGAATATCACGAGTTAATGGATCTAACTCAAGCATCCCAAGCACCATCCCGCCCGCGCTTCGATCTTCGAGCCACAGATCCAAAATAATCAGATCGGGCAGCGTTCGCCGGATAAACTGATGAGCGTCTCCTCCACGAGTATAACTAATCACATGATAGTGTGCGCCGCGCAGCAGTGTATCGAGCATTTGTAAAATATGAACATCATCCTCCACCACTGCGATCACCGGAACAGACATGTTTTCCCCTTTGTATGGTGCTTTGTCACAATTCTATTTTCCCCAGGCGTCAAACCTAGATGAGAGCAAGCACGCCACTACCGGGTCAATAAAATCGGACATTGCCTTTAGGCCCCGCAATAACTACCTACCTAGCTCAATCGCATTACGAAGTGGACGGCGCGTCAGCAGATCGAAGCAATCACCACGTCCTGCAACATGCAAACGCACGTTTTCCATACTCACGACGCCATTCGCATTATCATCAGACAGGCTTGAATACGTAATACCACTGCCGTCAACGATATACACTGCGCCCGAGCCAACCACCTGAAATTCTGTACCGTTGGTGACAATGGCAGTATCCTCATCGATGCCCAGGCCGAGGTTACGCGGATTCTGCACCACTGCGCCAAGCAGACGACCCATTCGTCCGCGCTCGGCAAAATGCGAGTCCACTACGACATCTGGCAGCAACCCCAGCCCCGGAGCCATCGACAAGGCCGAGATCGTGTATGACTTGTCGCTCTCGCCGCCAATCAGCATTGTTTCGGGCATCGCCGCCGCTCCCGCAGATGTACCGACGATGGTGCCGCCGCGCTCGTAAATCTCCTTCATACAACGGTACACCAATGAATCGCCGATTTGGCTGGTAATCCGCAGCTGGTCGCCACCGGTGAAGAAAACGACCGACGCATTTGCCAGTTTCTGCACATTTCCCTCAGCAAGTGCTTCTTCACGCGTGCGAATATCAAGGATTTCGATCTGCTTAACCCCAAGGTCAGTAAAAACTGCGTGATACTCGTCGGCAACTTCCTCCGGCATGCTGGTCGCAGCTGTCACGACCACCAGTCTGCCATTTTTGCCGTCTGCGCGGCGCGCAACTTCCGTCAAAATCTCACGGTCGCCTTCTTTATCCTCATGTCCACCAATAATGATTAACGTGCCTTTTGGCTTTGTCCTCACGCCGATGCTCCTTGCCTATCTCTGTATCCACATCTGTATGCTTAATGACGTTCCTGCTCGTCCTCGTCTGCCACTACACGCCCATCCCGCACAAGCTGCCGTCCACGCGCCAGCACATGCACAACATCCAACGTTTCCTGGCGCAGCACAAGCACATCCGCGTCCATGCCAGCTTCCAGCCGACCTTTATGCTTGAGGCTGAGCGCCTCTGCCGGATTAGAGGTCGCGATCGGCAACACATCTTCCAGCGGAACATCAAACTCCCGTACTGCTGAGATGATGTTGCGAAAATGCTTCGACGGGCTACCTCCAGGCGTGTGTGAGTCGGACGAAACCGTAAGCTGATTGGGCGGCCCACCGTGATCGCGGTAAAAGCGCAGCTGATTGCCAAAATCGTCGTCAACCGTATCAATGTCGACAAACGCGCCGCGCTTGGCCAGCTCAATTGCTTCCAGCATCAGCTCCGGGCTGCGCGTAATATGCGTGGGATACACGTAGCGCGACGGAATCTCGTGCTCGTCCAGCAGCGCCCGCAGCAGTTCCAGCCGTCTACGACCCGACCCAACATGGAAATGAATGATGCCGCCCTTGCCCGACACCGAACCACCGACGATTGCCTGCGACACAAGCTGCGCCAAGTCGTCACGAGTTGGCTCGGGCGAACGCGAGTCGGCAATCGCCAGCTCACCAGCGCCGATCACCTTATCGATCATCACCAGATCATCCATAATCGAGCCGGTGATCGTTTTGGGCGGTACCCAAAAGCCGCCGGTGTAGATGTAGGCAGTAATACCTTGCTCATCAAGCTGCCGCGCTTTTGACAACAATGAGGATAGGTGGCGCGATACCGTATCGGTGCCGATGCAGCCGACAACGGTGGTAATCCCAGCCAGCACCAGCTCTTCCAACGTAACTTCGGACGTGCGGCTCTTAAAGCTTTGCTCGCCACCGGCGCCGATCAGATGTTCATGCGGATCAATCAGCCCCGGCGTCACAACACAGCCATGGGCGTTAATAATCGTGGATGGCACATCGATCGCTTGCAGCGCGGCAGCGTCAATGTCACCAATTTTGAGGATTGACGGACCGGCCAGCACCAGTGATTGAACTCCAATTGGCTCCGGTGTGTACACCTCACCACTGTGAATCAGCGTGAGCATCCCGTATCCTTTCGTATGCGGCGACCCATTACCCATTACTATGCGCCAACCTCTGCACTGATTGGAGCAAAACAAGCAGCATCTTCAGCAATCGATTCGGCGAGTGAACGCAGCTGCGCCAACGCCTCGTCAACCTTGTCAACGACACAACCAGATGATCACCCTGCTGAACCGCTTGCCATCCTTTGCTCATTGCCTCGTGCTAGTCGAACGCAATGCCAATCCGATATGCTCGGCAGGCAACTTTCGAGCAGACGCGGTACTTCCTTTCCTTTAAGTTAGCACCGTTGCCGTTATATATTGGACCGCAGCGTGTGCGCGGCATAAGCAAAAACCAGGCCAGGATACGATATTGCGTCGTTAGTTTAATTAGGCCGTACTGACCACTGATAGCGCCTTGAAGATCGTCGCAACGGTGACCGCCGATGTTATCTCGCCATCCAGAATCATCTGGCGCACACGCTCAACCGGCAGCGACTCGTAGCGCACAAATTCGGTGCTGTCCTGATGCGGATTGGTTTCCTTATGAACATTCATCGCAAGGAAGCAGTACGTGGTCTTTTTGATACGGTGCGGCGCGTCGTGGATGTAGCCGAGCGATTGCCACTGTTCCGCGCGGTAGCCAGTTTCTTCCTCCAGCTCCTTTTTCGCTCGTTCAAGCTGATTTGTCTCGCCGTCTTCGAGAAATCCAGCCGGTAGCTCGTAAATCAAGGCTTCGATCCCCGGACGCCATTGCCGTACCATCAGCAGCTC
>JASKZZ010000198.1 GCA_030147335.1 Herpetosiphonaceae bacterium
TGCGCGGGCGGCGCTGGAAGGCGTTACATACCGCTGGGCGCAGATTGCCGGTTTGATGCGGCAAGCGCTCGACAAAACGCCGACGGTGGTTGTAAGTGGCGGTGCTGTTCAGCATTTACCTGCATGGGTTCCATTGATTGCGGATGCTTTGGGACTGCCTGTTGCACAGAGCGGTGAGCCTGAGGCGACGTGTCGAGGCATTGCACTGCTAGCCATGCAATCGTTAGGTCTCATCCCAAGTGTTGAGTCCCATCCCGCTGTCTTGAGTGCTGTGGTGCAGCCCGATAAGACACGATGGGCCGAGCATCAGGCGGCTATCGAGCGGCAGCAGCAATTATACGAGCGCTTGCTGTAAAACGTCATTGAACAAACGTGTCATATCCAGCAAGTCCGGTCATGCGAGAGGGCGAGAAAGGGAACAACCATGACAATCGACCTCACGCTATGGCAGTGGGCCTTGCTGCTACTGGCCGGGTTCCTGATAGGGGTCTCGAAAACGGGAATCACCGGACTTGGCGGCTTTGCAGTGGCAGTGTTCAGCTTGAGCCTACCTACGCGTGAAGCAGTGGGAGCAGTCTTGCCCGTGCTAATTACCGCCGATATTGTTGCGGTGCTGGTGTATCGACGACACGTTGTTTGGTCGTACTTGTTCCGTCTTTTTCCCTCGGCAGCGGTAGGCGTCGTCGCCGGTTATTTTGCCTTGGGCTGGATCAACGATCGGCAGGTGACGCTCCTGGTCGGCGCTATCCTGTTGACACTGGTTGTTCTGCAATGGTGGAGACGGCAACCCCTTGTGCCCGACGCGAACCCCATCGACGTGCCACACAATCACTGGTTCGGCGCGGCAGTCGGCGTTCTCGCCGGCTTTACGACAATGGTCGCCAACGCGGCTGGGCCGATTATGGCGTTGTATCTGTTGACAATGCGTTTGCCGAAACTGGCATTTGTCGGCACGACGGCCTGGTATTTTATGCTGTTGAATCTCTTCAAAGTGCCATTCAGTGTCGGCCTCGGCTTGATCACGCCTGCCTCACTCGCACTCGACCTGCGGGTGGCACCCCTAGCTATTTTGGGAGCGCTTTCCGGCCGGATACTCATTCGCCATATTGACCAGACGCTTTTTGAAAATCTGGTGCTGGCCTTTACATTCCTTGCGGCCGTAAAGCTCTTGCTCTAGCCGAAGCCGCGAAGATCGGACAATGTTCGGCGAGAAACGTATAGTGCTTGCTCGGACGAATCGAGCGCCAACGAGAGAAGGAGAACATACAACATGGAATATCGCGAGTTTGGACGTACAGGGTGGCAGATTTCCGCAATAAGCTATGGCGCGTGGGCGATTGGTGGCGATGCGTGGGGCCGCACCGACGACAAGAAATCGTTGGAGTCGCTGCATGCGGCGATTGACCTCGGGGTTAACTTCATTGACACGGCGGACGTGTACGGCGATGGCCATTCAGAGCGATTGATCGCGCAGTTGCGCCGCGAACGGAGTGAGCAGATCATCGTTGCGACGAAAGTTGGTCGACGCCTCAAACCACATGCGGCGAGCGGATATAACCGTGAGAATTTGACAGCGTTTGTCGAGCGAAGCTTGCGTAATCTGGAGACCGAAGCGCTTGACCTTGTGCAGCTGCATTGTCCGCCGTCTGAGGTGTACGCTATGCCCGAAGTTTTCGGCATCCTCGACGATCTCGTTCAGGCGGGCAAGCTGCGCTTTTACGGCGTCAGCGTGGAGCGTGTGGACGAAGCGCTACGGGCCATACAGCATCCGGGGGTCCAATCCGTACAGATTATCTTCAACATGTTCCGGCTTAAGCCAGTTGAGCAATTTTTTCCAATGGCACACGAACGGCGGGTCGGTATTCTCGCGCGCGTACCGTTGGCGAGTGGTCTGCTCAGCGGAAAGTTACGGGCTGAAACAGAGTTCGCCGCGACCGATCACCGCAACTACAACCGTCATGGTGAGTCGTTTGATGCAGGCGAGACCTTTAGCGGTGTCGATTATGAGACTGGACTCCAGGCTGTTGAGGAACTACGCGTCCTCGTGCCGGAAGGAGCCACCATGGCTCAACTAGCTCTCCGTTGGATTTTGATGTTCCCAGAGGTAACTGCGGCTATTCCGGGTGCCAAGGATAGGCAGCAAGCCGCAAACAACGTACAGGCGATCGAACTCCCTCCGCTGTCTGATGCAGCGATGGCGCAGGTTCAAGAGGTGTATGATCGCTATTTCCGTCCAGCAATTCATTCTCGATGGTAGCTCTCAGTTGTCTTTGTCAATTAAAGGGTGTTGGGAGCTACATCGTTTGTGTTAGGAAGGGACGATATGAAAGCAGTGAGTGCAGAAGGTCAGGCCGTTGTCGACCAACGGTGGTCCGTACGGATGGCTAATTCAGTCATCGCGCGTCACCCAGCCAGTGCTGCGCAGTGGCACTACGAGCATGGCTTAGTCCTAAAGGCGATCGAGCAAGTGTGGCAGGCAACGCGTGAGGAGCGCTATTGGCGCTTCGTCAAGGATACGGTTGACCTATTTGTTGGTCCTGCCGGCGATATTCGGACATACAGGCTCCAAGAATACAACCTTGATCAGATCAACCCCGGCAAGGTGCTCTTTTCGTTGTACCGAGTCACGGGTGACGAGCGATATAAGCACGCGATCGTCCACTTACGGAAGCAACTAGACGGCCAGCCGCGCACGAACTCGGGTGGCTTTTGGCATAAACAAATCTACCCGTATCAGATGTGGCTGGACGGAATCTATATGGCGGCGCCGTTTTATGCCGAGTATGGCCAAACATTCGACGATCCGACTGCGTTTGACGATGTAGCCCATCAAATTATCTTGATCGAGCAGCACACGCGCGATCCCGAAACTGGCCTGTTGTATCATGCCTGGGACGAAAGCAAGCAACAGCGTTGGGCCAATCCGGAGACAGGTTGGGCTCCGCACTTCTGGGGTCGTGCCATGGCTTGGTATGCTATGGCAATTGTCGACGTACTCGATTATTTTCCGCAAAATCACGCACAGCGCGACCATATTATTGCCATTTTCCGCCGCATGAGCGACGCTGTTGCGCGTGTGCAAGACAAACCAACCGGCCTGTGGTACCAGGTGCTGGATCAAGGGCAACGTGAAGGTAATTATCTGGAAGCGTCCGCGTCGTGTATGTTCGTGTATGCGATTGCAAAAGGGGCGAACAAGGGTTACCTGCCGGAGCAGTTCGTGGAAATTGCTCGCAACGGCTATGAAGGGATCTTGCAGGAGTTCGTTAAGGTCGACCAGCAAGGCCTGGTCACGCTTGAAAGGATTTGCGCGGTTGCGGGCCTTGGTGGAAACCCTTATCGTGACGGCTCCTTTAAGTATTACGTGAACGAACGAGTGGCAGCAAACGATTACAAAGGCCTCGGCCCTTTTATTCTTGCGTCGCTGGAATTGGAGAAGATGCAGGACGAAGCAACATCATGAAAGTTATTGCTCAAGCAGCGCAGGAACCGGTTGTAACAATGCCGGAGGGAGCTGAGCGACAGCTGCTAAGCTATGGTGGAAACATCATGCTTGTGCAATTTACGTTCGAGGCTGGCGTAACCGCGGCGATGCATAGCCATCCACACGAGCAAATCGGATATGTCGTATCCGGCTCGCTCGACTTATTAATGGACGGCAATACGCCGACACGATTGGTTGCAGGATCGAGTTACTACGTAGCGCCCAACATCAGGCACGGCATTGTTACCCACGCGCCAACGGTCCTGCTCGACTGTTTCACGCCGATCCGTGAGGATTTTTTGCCCGCCGAGGGATAACATTTGTTCGGTCAAGATGGACGTTCAGCACGTTTGATTACTTCTGATCTTTGAGCGTTGCTGACCCGAATAAGGATAGGTACGATGACAACATATTTTACGTCGATTGATGGGCAACAGGGTCTCAATCCAACCGGTGAGAACCCGTGCCGTCTCATCGATTTTGCGCGGCTGGTACTCAGCGATGGCGCTACACACTCGGGCCAAACCGGCGAACGTGAGGTTTTGTTGGTTCTCTTTGGTGGACGCTGTAGTGTCGAGGTCGGCGGTAGGACGTTTGAAAATGTTGGCAAGCGAGCCAACGTCTTCGCCGGCAAGCCGCACGCCGTGTATCTACCGGCCAACGCGAGCTACACAATTACTGCGCACGGCAACCTCGACGCGGGGCTTTGTTCCGCGCCCTCTGATCTAAGCGCAGAGCCGTATGTTATCCAGCCGGAGCAGGTGACAAGTAACGCCATGGGTGCTGCTAGCTTTGCTCGTGAGCTTCGCAACATTCTTACGGGTAGTGACCAGCCCGAATTGCCTGCCCGGCGGCTGATCGTCGGCGAAACGTTGGTGCCGAGCGGTAACTGGTCCACGTATCCGCCGCACAAGCACGAGGTCGACGACCTGCCGCGTGAAGCATTCCACGAGGAGCTGTACTACTTCCGAGTCGATCAACCTGGAGGGTTTGGCCATGCGCGTCATTACAGCCCCGATCGCGGCTACGATACCACCTACGCCGTACAAGACTCGACCATCCTGATGGTTCCGCACGGCTTTCATACAACGTGCAGCGCTCCGGGCTACACCAATTACTTTTTGTGGATGCTTGCGGGTGAGCATCGAACTCAGGCGGTTACGCTCGATCCGGCTCACGCGTGGGTGCAAAAGACGGTTGGGTTGTTGAAGGGTCGGTAGGGCTACGTAAGCGGAGTGATCGCAGCTGTGCCGATGGCGTGCGACGCGCGCCTCGTATTGAGGGGCATGATGGTAGCTGATCTTTTTCGACTGGACGGGCAAGTCGCGCTCGTCACCGGTGGCAATAAAGGGCTAGGCCAGGCGATGGCAATTGCGCTCGCACAAGCTGGTGCCGATGTAGCGGTTGTTTCGCATAGCGGCCAAGGTGATGCAACAGTGTCGGCAATCAATGCGGCTGGTCAACGTGGCTATGCTTTCGCCGCAGATTTGGGGCAAGCTGATGCTGCGCCGGCAATCATTGATCAAACCGTTAAGGCGATGGGCAAGATCGATATTCTCGTTAATAATGCCGGCACGATCCGGCGTGCCGATGCCGTGGACACAACGCTTGCAGATTTTACTGCGGTTCTTGATGTCAATCTTGTTGGAGTTTGGGCGCTATCGCAGGCGGCCGGTCGACTGATGCAAGAGCAAGGTGGCGGCAAAATCATCAACATTGCCTCGTTGCTCTCGTTTCAAGGTGGTATTCGCGTGCCGGCCTACACCGCAGCGAAGCACGCTGTTGCTGGACTGACGAAAGCGCTCGCCAACGAATGGGCCAAGCACGGTATCAATGTCAACGCCATTGCACCGGGTTATATGGCGACTGATAACACACAAGCACTACGTGATGATCTTGAGCGCAGCCGCCAGATCATGGAGCGCATTCCAGCCGGACGTTGGGGCGCTCCCGAGGATTTAGCTGGTGCCATAGTGTTTCTTTCCTCACGTGCCAGCAATTACGTCCAGGGGCATGTGTTGGTTGTAGACGGTGGCTGGATGGCACGATAAAGAGCGAGGCGCTTCCTAGCCGACGAGTTGGGCAGTGCATGTTGATAAGGATTGAATTGATTGTATGACGGGCATACTTGGTGACGTGTTGGCCACGCGGATTGTCGCTATTGTTCGTCTCGAACATTACGACCAAGCGGTTCCGCTAACGGAAGCATTGCTGGACGGCGGTATTTCGGCGATTGAGTTTACGCTGACCGGTTCGGGCGCACTCGACGCAATTGCAAAGACCCGTGCGGCGGTTGGCGCCAGAGCGCAAATTGGAGTTGGCACGGTGTTAACGCCCGACGCTGCCGCAGCGGCGATCAGTGCTGGCGCGCAGTTCGTCGTTACACCGGCCTTCCGACCAGCAGTGATCGCCACCTGCCGGGCGCAAAGCGTGCCGGTGCTGTGCGGCGCGCTTACACCGACAGAAGTATTAGCGGCACACGAGGCTGGCGCAGACGCGATCAAAATCTTTCCGGCGCGTTCGGTCGGTCCACAGTATTTGCGTGATCTGCTCGCACCACTGCCAAACCTTCTGCTTATTCCAACTGGCGGCATCGACGCCGCTAATGCGCGTGCGTATCTTGATGCCGGAGCAGTGGCAGTCGGTATTGGCGGAAGTCTGATTCCATCGCAAGCGGTCTCCGAACAGGATTGGGCACAGATTACGTCAGCGGCACAAAGGTGTGTGGCTGCCATTCAGTAACGGTACGGCGAGGGTCGATGCTTCACAGCGATGTGTTTCGCAATGGACTGGAGGTCGATTACGGCTACTACGAGTGGGACTAGGGCATCGGCTTGGACACCGCTGGCCCAGCCAGTTTTTCGCGCACTCTGGCTGGCTGCGGTTGCCTCGAACATTGGCACATTGATGCAAACTGTGGCGGCAGCCTGGCTTATGACATCGCTGACCACATCACCGGTCCCTGTAGCACTGCTCACCACAGCCGGTAGCTTACCGGTCTTTTTATGCGGCTTGTTGGCAGGAGCCTTGGCCGATGTTGCCGACCGACGCCGACTTGTGCTTGTAACGCAGATATGGATGCTAACTGTAGCCGGTGTGTTGGGCGTGCTGACGATCAATGGCTGGATGACAACCTGGGGATTGCTCGGCCTCACATTCCTGCTTGGGATAGGGGGCGCGCTCAGTGGTCCGGCGTGGCAAGCGATAATGCCGCAGTTAGTCGGCAAGCAAGAGCTGGCAGCAGCGGTAGCTATCAATAGTGCCGGGTTCAACCTGGCACGGGCAACTGGCCCAGCGGTGGGCGGCTTAATTGTCGCAGCGGCAGGGCCTGGGTTTGTGTTCCTGCTCAATGGAATATCATTTCTCGGTGTGGTCGTGGTCATGTACCGGTGGCGTCCCGCGCTTGTGGAACAATCAGGGCCAAGGGAACCGGTAGGGAGCGCGGTTGCGGCTGGTGTAAGGTATGCGCGCCATTCTGCACCCCTCCGCGCGGTGCTTGCGCGTACAGCGGTTTTGGTATTGGCTGCGAGCGCGCTGCACGCCTTGCTTCCGGTTGTTGCAAGCGTGCAGCTAGGGTTGAGTGCAACAGGATATGGTGTATTGCTGGGTAGTCTTGGCGTAGGTGCGATTGCCGGCGCGGCAATGTTACCACGCTGGCGAGAACAAATGGCGATCGACCGGATCATGCTGCTTGGTACTCTGATTTTCGCGGCTGGTATGGTTGCTCTCGCATTGCTGGAGAACGTATGGGTAATCAACGTTGCACTGCTGGCTGTCGGTGTAACGTGGCTCACGCTCACATCATGCTTAAATGTTGCTGCTCAAACAATTGCTCCGTCCTGGGTCGAGGCGCGTGCACTCGGCGTTTATTTACTGGTCTTTCAAGGTAGCTTCGCGGCTGGTAGTGCGGGCTGGGGTGTTGTTGCAGACCTTTACGGCGCGCCAGCTGCGCTGCTTGTAGCGGCTACGGTCATGGTGTTGGGGGCAGTGAGTGCGCGACGCTGGCCACTTATAACAGGCGAGGAGATCGATCTTAGTCCCTCCCAGCACTGGCCTACGCCGGAATTGGCGTGGGAGCCACTGCCACAAGCGGGACCGGTCCTTGTAACGGTCGAATATCAGGTTGCCGATGCACAACGAGCGGACTTTGTTCAAACGATGCTGGAAGTGAAAATCCTGCGTTTGCGAGACGGTGCAAGTCGGTGGGACTTATTCCGTGATGCAGCCGCGCCCGAGCGCTTCCTTGAAACATTCGTAGTGAGTTCTTGGGCGGAGCATTTGCGCCAGCACGAGCGTGTTACACATGCAGATCGCGACGTCGAGGAGCGAGCACTTGTTTTGGTGCAGCCAGGGACAGTGCCAGTAGTATCCCATTTCATTGCAACAGATGGCACTGATGAAGCATTGCCCGGAGTATCCAATGTCGAGGCAATGATCGCCAGGACTCGGTAAATTCGATATGCATGTATTGGAGTTTGTGGAAAGAGACCTACGATGAACGGTTTCGGCGATGAACGTCTTCGCCCGCTTGCGCTGTACGAGGCAGTGTACGCGAACGAACCACGTACATTTTCTGCGCCAAAATTCACCAGTTCCGAGGCGTGGAATGTGTGGCGCGATGCATTTAGCGCAAGGCTGCGCGAACGACTGGGTGGATTTCCGCAAGAGCCAACACCGATATCGGTAGATGTAGCTCTAGCGACAACGCATGCCGGATATTGCCGCTCGTATGTGGAATTCGACAGTTCGCCTGGCGTTACTGTGCCGGCTTGGTTGCTCATTCCTGAAGGCCTTATCCATCCGGCGCCGGCTGTGATTGCAGTTCACGGCCACGGGTACGGAATGGACGAACTGGTGGGTATCAATGCCGACGGTAGTGAACGGCTGGAACCACAGGGCTATCACCAGGACTTTGCAATCGAACTCTGCCGTCGTGGTATGGTCGTTCTTGTTCCCGAGCTAGGGGCGTTCGGGCGACGGCGCGAGGCGAAAGCGCAGGAACAGTCACGAACCACTAATTCGTGTCGTGAAGCGGCGTGGTGGGGAATTATGCTTGGAAAGCCGCTTTTGGGAAGCCGTGTATGGGATGTGTTGCGAGCAGTTGACGTCCTCCAGTCGCTGCCCGAGGTTGACAAGCGGCGTATCGGGATCATGGGCGGCTCAGGTGGTGGAGCGACTTCCCTGTTCGCAGCGGCACTGGAACCCCAACTTCGAGCGGTCGTAATTAGTAACTATTTCTGCACGTTCAAGGATAGCATTCTCGCCATTGAGCACTGCTACTGCAATTACATTCCGGGGCTGCTACAGGATGCCGAAATATACGACATCGCCGCGCTGATTGCGCCACGTCCGTTGTTGATTGAGGCCGGCACGGAGGATCCCATCTTTCCGCTGAGTGGCGTTCTTGAGGCTTATGAACGCTTGCACGAAGTGTATGCAGCTCAAGGAGTTGCCGACCGGCTCGATAAAGATGTGTTCGCGGGCGGACACCAAATTAGCGGCGCAAAGTCCTACGATTTCTTGTGGCAACGTCTTAGTGACCTGTCATGAACGATGACATGCTCGATTACCGCTTGATACATGGACATATCCATATAAAAATGAGGGTAGCGAGCGGCACCCTAAGGAGTTATTCATGAGTGCTGATGCAATAGCTTTTGTTGATGTGGCTCCGCGCGAGGTAATTCCTTTGCGCGACGTAGCAATTCGCCTCCATCCCGAGGACGATGTTGCAATCGCGAAACGCCATTTGTCAGTTGGAACCAGGCTCAGTTTGGATGATCCGTCGGGATCATTAACCAATATCTCTGTCCGTCGCCTGATCCCGAGTGGACATAAAATTTCGTTGCGTGCCATTGCTCAGGACGCTCCAATCCGCCGCTATGGTCAGGTAATTGGGTTTGCAACGCAGCCAATACCGGTTGGCGAACACGTTCACACGCATAACCTTGGCGTTCACGATTTTGACCGAGACTATGCCTTCGGTGTGGATGCAAGGTCGGTCGAGTATGTTCCGGTCGAGCAACAACGTACCTTTCTCGGCTATAAGCGATCTAACGGACGTGTAGGTACGCGCAACTATATTGCCGTAATTGCATCGGTTAACTGTTCGGCGCACACCAGCCGTGAGATTGCGCACGCGTTTACACCAGAACGTCTCGCTGGCTATCCCAACGTCGACGGTGTTATCGCGCTTACGCATTTGTCGGGTTGTGCCAACCGTATCAATGGCTCCGACTATATCCTGCTCCAGCGCACACTTGCCGGAATGGCACGCCATCCAAACATCGGCGCGTATATTATCGTCGGGCTGGGCTGCGAGACGAATCAAATCGCGGACATGATTCAAAATTATGATCTGCGTGCAATTGATCATAGTGGCGCACAACGAACTCCGCCACATCTAGTCATTCAAGGCGAAGGCGGGATGCGTAAAACGATCGCGGCGGGTACCTCGGCGATTGAAGCATTGCTGCCAATGGTCAACGAGGCGCAGCGTACGCCTCAGCCGATTTCTGAACTGATGCTCGCGCTGCAATGCGGTGGCAGCGATGGCTGGTCTGGTGTCACGGCAAATCCGGCGCTTGGCATGGTCGCGGATGAAGTCGTGCGGCATGGTGGTACCGCGGTGCTGGCCGAAACGCCGGAAATTTACGGCGCAGAGCACCTGCTTACTCGCCGCGCAATCAACCCTGAAGTGGGGCAAAAGCTTGTGTCGCAGGTGCGGTGGTGGGAAGAACATGCGCGGCTACATGGTATGGAGATCGATAATAATCCTAGCCCTGGTAATAAAGCGGGCGGTCTAACAACGATTTACGAGAAGTCGCTGGGCGCCGTGGCGAAAGGCGGCACGATGCCGCTGTCGGGTGTCTACGACTACGCCGAACCGGTAACGGCGCGTGGTTTTACCTTTATGGACTCGCCCGGCTACGATCCGGTTTCTGTCACAGGTCAAGTCGCAGGCGGCTGCAACCTTGTGCTGTTCACCACTGGACGCGGCTCGGTCTTTGGTTTCAAACCTGCACCCTGCATCAAAATCAGCACCAACTCGGCAACCTCCCAGCAAATGCCTGACGATATGGATATCAATGCGGGCAAGGTCTTGGAGGGCGCAACAATGGAATCGGTCGCCGCCGAGATGCTGGATCTGGTGGTCGCAGTCGCGTCAGGACAACCTTCCAAAAGTGAAGAGCAAGGCGTCGGTGAGGCAGAATTCAACCCATGGAACCTTGGTGGAACCTTGTAGGCACGGGGTTGAGGTTACTGCTTCGAGTGTCTCGCGCGGCAGGATGCGCGTTTGTTCTTGAGAAATTGCTGGAAAGGAGCGCGAACGTGGACATGATTCCACCGGCTACTGTATCGCTGCATCTTCAACCGTCGCCTACTCGGTTAGGCTTTGCCGTATTTCTTCAAGAGGACGGTGTTATTTCCGAGGAACTGCTGATCGGCTTGAAACAAGCAGGATACGATGGCATTGAACCCAATTGCTATCAGGTACAACATCTAAATCGAGTTATTCACTTATGCCAAAAAGTAGGCAT
>JASKZZ010000203.1 GCA_030147335.1 Herpetosiphonaceae bacterium
CAAATGATGGGGCGGCAGGACGAACACTGTTAATCGAAATTGATTGGTCCATCGAAGATGCTGACGCGTTTGTTGCAGATGCAACGACTGCATCCTTATGGGTAGGAACGGCAGGCTGGGGTTTACGGCAAGAGCCACCGGGAGGTAGCCGTACAACGGTTGTTCTGCTGGGAACGCAAGCATGGTCAATAACACAGGTCATGGGACAGCCTGATATGTTAGCGGTGTCTATGGCTGATGAGCGTGAATGCCGGGATGTGCTCCTGTCGTTATTAGCACCAATAAAAAATGTACTGCGTGAAGCTGTGTACTAAGGTATATCGGATTAACACGTCGGCTAACTTAAATTATTACGAGGACTTATGGCTGCTGAAACCACAAACGTGCTAGGGCACACCATTCCACATGTACTTTCAACACGTGTCCTGGAGAATCGTTATCTAGCACCGCTTCATGAGGGATTTATCGTTGCTACGGTTGTAATGGGCGGGGCATGGGGATCAATCTGGCTTTTGTCATTTATGGTGCCATTCTTACCTAATATGCCGGGCGAGGACGCACACGCCGTCCGAATCTTGTTTCGCATAGGATGCGTCGTCGTCTTGTTGGGCTCTTTGTTTGGAGCAAGTTTTCATATACGTTACCGTCTTATGATGCGGCGATCTCCACGTAGCGATGCTGCCTTGCATCGGTTGGTGGGCTACCATCGTATGAATGCGGCCTTCATGTTACTCCTTTTTTGCATAGGCGCAATTGTTCATAGCTGGAACTTAAGTGTATGGCTCGCCGTTGTTAGCGCACTGGTGCTAGGTCTACAGCTTGTGATCGGCTACCATAACCTTCCCCAAAGGCTAGGTTACGTTGTATATGACCCGAGCGGTATGACAGCAAAAGTGGTTCAAAGCATCGAAGCGCTACTGCCAATATTATTAGTCATTGGCATTGGTGGACCGCTGATCAACTATGTTGGGTCAGCCTCTTCTTTTGCAGCACTCATTAATTTTATTGGGCTAATCGGAGCGCCATTTATTTTCACGATGCTTGCGGCTGCTTCGATACATCTTCAAGCAGCACATGCTGATGTGCAATAATGTGTGTGTATTCTTGCTGCTGTGCGTAGGATAAAAGGAGAATGGTATGGGTAGAGTTACAGCGTTTGTGATGGTCAAAACTGAGGGCCGACGAGCGTCTGAGGTGGCGCAGCGGCTCGCAACTGTTGAGCATGTTGCCGAAGTGTACAGCGTTACCGGAGCTTACGACCTGATCGTGATCTTGCACTTGCCGTCGTACGAACAGCTGGCCGAGGTTGTTCCCGATCAAATTGCGATGGCCGGCGGCGTGACCGAAACGGAAACGATCCTGGCCTTTCGTGCCTTCACTCGTCGTGAGTTGGACAGCGCATTTGATATTGGGCTGTCGTAGAACGGAGAACCAAGAACCACTGGCTTATGCTGGTTCTTGGTTCTTGCTGCTTTGCTCGCTATGATCCCATCCCCGTATAGTGACGCAGGCCGAACAGCCAGAAGCGGTAGCCTAGCACCAGCAGCACAGCGGCAACACCCACCCCACTCCACGCGAGCACGCCACGCCAACATCCCGGTCAAGAATATAGCTGGCTGGATAAAACGAGGCGAAACCAAACGGAATGCTCCACGTCAAAAAGATGTTGATGCTCCGGTTGTACATCGTCAGCGGGTACTTGGCGAACTCATGCATCTCGAAGACGACCCGCGTAACAGGAACGGAGTCGAGAATCCAGAAGGCGCTGACGGCGGTAATGAGCTTCAATGCAATAAAGATCGCGCCGCCGCTGACCACTGCCAGCAGCAGGCATAAAGCTTTAAGCGGTGTCCAGTCGATGCCGAGCGCAAGTGTTGACTTGATAACAAGGCCTGCGCCCACCAAAAAGTTGCCGATGCCATCGTGGCAAAAACGGTCGGCCAGCAGATGAAACAGCGGATCGATTGGCCGAACCAGAAACCGGTCGAAGCCACCCTCACGAATATATTCCCGTCCAACCGTCCATAAGTTGTCGGCAAACATATGGCTGATCGAGCGTGCCAGTGTGATCAAGCCATAGACCAGCAAAATCTCGTCGTAGCTCCAGCCGTTCAAATCGGGCACCTGCTGCATAACGACCCAGATCGTCAGCAAACTGGCAGCCTGTAAGAAAATCGTTGACGACGCGCCGATCAAGAAGTTGACCCGATATTCCATCAGAATTTTGAAGCGCTGGATCAAAAATAGCTAGTAGAGTGATGCATAGCGGACCACGGGTTATCCTCCTTGCACCGTTACTTTGCGCGCCGCATGGTTAAGCACACGCCGCGATAAAAAGCCAAGCACAACCAGCCAGATCAGCTGTACTAACCAGACTCGCGGCGCGTCAGCCAGCGGCGTAATGCCACTTAGCAGCGCCACCGGCACATACAGCGCCTGCGCGAACGGCAGTGACTCGGTGATGGTGCGAATGCCGTCGGGCATCATCACCAGTGGTACCAAGCTTCCACTGAAAAAGCCGGCCACGCCATGTCGTAATACGCTCAAGCCCCAGATTTCCGTGATATAAAAGGCAACGCAGCCGATGATCCAGTCAAAGAAGAAGAGTACAGCGTGGCCAAGGATCATCAAGATCAGGAACGCGCCCCAGATTGCTGGGTCAAGCGGCAAGCGCAGCCCAAAGAAGATGACTGCGACGATTGCGAGCGGAGTGTTAAGCACAAAGCCCATCAACAGATCAGCAATGTTGTTGACATACATCGAGAGTTGGAAGTCGAGCGGACGCAGCATCACTACGGCCATCTCGCCCTGGCGCACAAGCTTGCCAAATTGAGTGATCACGTTGATGTTGTAGGCCAATGCGCTGAAAATGCGTGCCAGCAGGATGTAGTTCAAGGTCTGCTGTAAGTTGGACCGGCAATTGTTCCGCTGTCGGCGTAGACCGCGCGCCAGAAGAAAACAAAAATGATCATCGCCACCAGCTCGGTGACCAGCGACATCCAGACCCAGATGCTGTAGGCCAGAAGCGTCTTTGGCACCATCGCGGCAAAGGCGCTGTAGATGCTGATTTTGCGCCGCAGTGTCCCGATCATACGAGCACCTCTGCTTGCTGATTGAGCGCGCCATTGTAGATTTGCTTGATAATGCCGCTCAGGTCAGGCTCGGCTAGCGAGAAGTCAACCACGTCAAGCTGGTTCATCAGCGACGACGCGACCTGGCTGGCGGATGCGCGGGTTCGGTCGAAGCGCAGCACCAGTTTGCGCTCCTCGGTTGCAATCGTTTCCACGCCGTCGGGCAGTACAAATTGGCCAACCGTTCCTGATGTTTCAAATGTTATCTCGCGGTACTTGCCGAAGCGCTGCTTGATCGTACAAATTGGCCCGTCGTAGATCAGCTTCCCGGCGTCGATGATCAGCACACGCTGGCACAACTCCTCGATGTCGCCGAGATCATGTGTGGTCAGCAGCACTGTTGTTTTGCGGTCGCGGCTTTGCTGCTTGATAAACTCACGAATACGATCCTTAACGATCAAGTCCAGGCCGATTGTCGGCTCGTCAAGACACACGATGCGCGGCTCATGGATCAGCGTAGCCGCAAGCTCGGCGCGCATTTTTTGCCAAGCGACATACTGCGGATCGGTTGATGCAGCAGCTCCTTCAACTCCAGCGTTTCCGAAAACTCGCCCAGCAGCTCTTTGTAACGCTTTGGCTCAACCTCATAAATCTTGGCGATCAGATTAAGCGACTCAATCAGCGCCAGATCCCACCACATTTGGCTACGCTGTCCAAACACAACACCGATCTCGCGCGCATTGGCAACCCGCTCACGATGGGGATCGCGGCCTAATACGCGCACCACGCCACCTGACGGTACAAGAATGCCCGTCAACATTTTGATTGTAGTTGACTTGCCCGCGCCATTAACCCCGATGTAGCCCACAACCTCGCCCTGATCAATGTCGAAGTCAAGCCGTTCTACCGCTGTTTTGCTTTGATAGCGTGGTCGAAATAAAGCTTTGACCGAGCCGCGCAGACCAGGCTCTTTAATGGTTGTCTGGAACACTTTTGATAAATTTTCAACATGAATCACTGACACAACGAGGTACTCCCAAAACTAACCATATTGATTGGGCGAGATGTATTCAGCGATGGACACATAAAAGCCGCAGCCGAGCTGGAAGGCTAGGCACGCGGCGTCATAACGAGATGGTCGCCACCCAGCGTATCTTTCATCGGCATTGCGCTATGCAGCCTTCGCCGAACATCGGCAAGGCACGAGCGAACGGATCAAGCCTTCGTAGCAAGGCTCAAATTCAGATGATTTAGATACTGGATGACGTCATAAACTATTCTCCCTTTGGAGCAGTGGAAGAACCATAGCACAGACACGCGGGCGGAGCAACCATCAAACGACGGTGATGCCGGTTCAGCATTATGATGAAGGTTGAGTCGTTGCGTGGTTGATTAGGGCGCTACCACGTTCTCGGCCTCAATCAGTTGCGCCTGCTGCTGCGCTCGTCGTTCCGCTAGTGTCGCGACTGCAATACCAAGCAGCAGTACCCCGCCACCCATCAGTTGCAAGCCCTGGATTGGCTGCTGCAGAATCAGAAATGCGAGCAGCGCCGATCCAATCGGTTCGCCCAAAATCGCTACGGTGACCAACGTAGCCGAAACGTATCTGATCGCCCAGTTGAACGCCGTATGTCCAAGCAACTGTGGCCCGATTGCAAGACCAAGCAGCAGTAGATACACGCTTGTTGGCAGGCCAAACAGTGATTGACCTGCGAGCGCCATCCACACAAGTAGAATCACGGCTGCTGAGCTATACACCATCCAAATATACGGTAGGATGGTCAATCGAGCGCGCAGGCTGCGACCAAGCAAAAAGTAGCCCGATGCGCATACCGCGCCGAGCAGCGCAAGTCCATCGCCAAGCAGTGGATTGCTGCCGCCGCCGCCACCGCTGTCACTGAACCCAATCAACGCCGAGCCAAGCACGGTCAGGCCAACGCCAGCCCATACGCCCCACGACAAGCGTTCCCGAAAAATCAGCCATGACGCGAGCGCTACAAAAATCGGATTGGTTGTTACCAGCGCCGTCGAGGAAGCAACCGATGTGTAGTCCAGCGAGCTAATCCAAGCCGCAAAATGTACTGCGAGAAAGGTTCCCGCCCCGACTCCCAATAGCCAATCCCTACGCGAAATTACTTGCAGCTCGTGACCGGATTTTGTTAATGCAATCGGAGTCAGAAGCAGCGCGGCGAATGTAAGCCGACCTGCGGCAATTGTAAGTGGACGCGCGCCGTCGTTGATTGCTGCGGCAATCAAGATTGCGGCAGTTGAAACAATCAAAACACCGACGGCAAGAACAAGGTATGGCACAAACGCACGTTGTTGCATAATCACTTTTGTTGCGAAGGCAAAATGCCGCGATTAAATCACAAGTTCAGAGTTCAATATTGCTCGGTCTGTTCTGTGAAGCCGTAACACGGCTCCTCGCTTTTCTGGTGTATGTCAATAATCCAACTGCGGACAATACACATCCGCCGCCCAGTAGCTGCCACGTACTCAACGGTTCTGCCGGCACGATCACGAGCCAGCCAAGCAGCGCCGCAATCACCGGCTCAATCGTCGCTAAAATCGAGGCGTTGGAGGTGGGCACATACTTGAGGCCAATTGTAAAGCAACTTTGCGCGAGCAACGACGGTCCCAACGCAACGGCAAACAAATACGGCCATGTTTGTGGCATTGTGAGTGGCCGCAACGACTCGGTCGCCGGTTGCGCAACAAACAACACAATCGCGCCAATGCCGAGCGAGTACAGCACCACCGTCCAGACCTCGTAGCCGCGACGCGTGCCTTCAGCGCTCCATACACTATACGCAGCATATGAAAGACCTGAAAGCACGCCAAATAACAAAGCTTTGCCATTGGCCGCAAGGCTTGTCCCGTCAAGAATACCGGCAACCAGCGCGCCGCCAACGAATGCGAGACCAAGCGCCAGCAGCTTGCGTTTGGTCAATGCCTCGCCATGCAGCACTGTCCAGAGCGTGATCCACAGTGGTGCGGTGTACAACAAGACGGCGGCAACGGCAAGCGGACCAGTTGTGGTTGCCTGGATGTACAACAAAAAGAATGCTGCCACGCCAATGCTCCCATAGCTGACGAAGTAGCCCAAATCACGTCGA
>JASKZZ010000261.1 GCA_030147335.1 Herpetosiphonaceae bacterium
TGGCGCGATTGGAGTTAGTTCACTTGAAGAGTTGGTACAGCAATTGGGCGGAGACTCGTCGCAACGACGAGTGATTTGGATGATGGTGCCGGCAGGTCCACCAGTTGACGCCACGATCACAGCCTTACAGCCGCTGCTTAAGGCAGGCGATATTTTAATTGATGGCGGGAACTCGCTCTACAAAGATACTCAGCTGCGAGCAGAACAGCTCAAGCAGCATGGTCTGCTATACATTGACGCCGGTACCAGCGGAGGGATCTGGGGATTGCAGGAGGGCTATTGCTTGATGGTTGGCGGTGAGCAGGAGGCTGTTGCGTATATCCAGCCGGCGCTGCTGACATTAGCCCCACTCAATGGTTACGCGCATGTTGGGCCAAGCGGCGCCGGCCACTATACCAAAATGATTCATAACGGCATCGAGTACGGCATGATGCAGGCATACGCCGAGGGCTTCGAGCTGCTAAAAACCAAGCAAGAATTTAACCTGGATTTGCACCAGATCTCTGAGCTGTGGATGCATGGCAGCGTCGTACGTTCCTGGCTGTTGGAACTAGCCACACGTATGTTTGAGGTCGAGCCTGAGCTGGAAACAATCAAGGGCTGGGTCGCAGATTCGGGTGAAGGACGCTGGACTGTGCAGGCCGCGATCGACCAGGATGTGCCCGCGCCCGTAATCACGCTTTCGCTGATGCAGCGCTTCGTATCGCGTCAGGACGAGTCGTTTGCGGCAAAAGTTCTTGCAGGTTTACGCAACCAGTTTGGTGGTCATATGGTGAAGCGCGCCGAAGAATAATTAACAGCCATGGCGGAATTGAAGCATGCTCGGCAACACATCGTCCAAAAGTCGGGCTTGATCTTCAATCCGCCCCGTGCTAAGCTCGGCATAGTTTAGAAAAGGAGGCGGTATATGGCTTACTCAATGACAATCATGTTCCGCATCTCACTGCTTGGGCAGTGGAGCGGCACCTCGTCTGAGTGCGCCTGATGACCGCTCCCTAGGTCTCACACTCAGCGCGAACCTCATAAATATACAGCACTGAAGAGTCTCTTGCCTCTGCTCGCCTTGGTGGCGTTGCGGATGACTCGAAGAATTTGCTCCGTGCTAGTGTTATTCACATGGAATAGGTTCTGCGGCCACAGGCGCATATTCGTCCTGTGGCTTTTTGATTCGCGTTATCAAACGTGATCATCTCCGACCACAGGCATACCCTGTGGTCTTTTTTATGTGGAGTAACCTTTACCATGCGTGGATACCAAACAGCGGCGCAGCTTCTTGCTGCACGACGACTTATCGGCAACACTACTTCGGGCACCGTTTATAAAAAAGCGTTGGGCCATTATTGGGTCAACGTGGATGTGGATGGCACAAACGTAGTCTGTTCACTTTCAAGCCGGCTACGCAAAGTACTGATCTACCCCGTGGCAGACGCAAACTCGATCCGCCCCAGGGTGCAATCCGTTGAAGACATTCGTATGGCCGATCCGGTGGCGATTGGTGATATTGTCAGCTTTGTTGATGTTGGCGACGGCAGCGGCATGATCGTTGAGGTGACCGAGCGTATAAGTGCTTTGGCGCGACGAGCAGCTGGCCCAAAGCCATTGGAGCAAGTGATTGTTGCCAATCCCGATCAAGTGGTCTGTGTTGTCGCAGCGGCGCGGCCTGCTCCAAGCTGGGCACTACTTGATCGTTATCTTGTAGCATCGGAAGCGTCGGGCTTGTCTGCCATCGTGTGCATCACCAAAGCCGATCTGATCGACGATGATGAGCTGGTAGACGACATTCGGCGGTACGAAGCGATTGGATACCCTGTCCTGCTAACCAGCGCAACAACTGGCAGCAACATAGAGCAACTGAAGCAAGCGCTGGTTGGTCGCGTGTCTGTACTGGCGGGCAAGTCCGGCGTCGGCAAAACAAGTTTGCTGAATGCTGTTCAGCCCGGTCTTGGCCTACGGGTCAATCAAGTCAGCGATAAAACCCACAAAGGCAAGCACACCACCACCCATCTTGAAATGTTTGCACTGAACGAGGGTGGCAGCATCGTTGACACGCCCGGAATGCGCGAGTTTAGCTTATGGAACATACGCGGCAACGAAGTGGCGTCGTTATTTCCCGAAATGCGTCCATATCTTGAAGAATGTCGTTTCGGGAATACCTGCCGTCACGCTCATGAGCCAGGCTGCGCGATCAAAGAAGCGGTTGCTGATGGCGCTATCGCTGCACATCGTCACGAAAGCTATCTTAAGCTGCGGAGCGAAACTGACGGTACGCGTCACTAAGCAAGGACCATGATTGTGGAGTCGCACGTTGTTGACGCATCACCTCCAATGGAGACAGCGTGCGACGAAGCAGCATTTGGAGTACGACCACCTTATTGCCCACCGCTACGCTGGCGCAGCCAATCATCGCGCTGCTGCTTTGCATCGTTGAACAAAGTATCAAGGAGGGAAGGATCATCGAGCCTGGCTGCAAGATCAGCGAGTCGCTGCGACATTGCTCGCAGTTCCTGCTGAATGGCTTGTGCATTGGTGAGGCAAATGTCGCGATGCATTGAAGGATCACCCGATGCCAGTCTCGTAACATCGCGAAAGCCGGTTGCAGCAATCCGGCTCATATTGGGCCACGTATCGTCGCTTGCTGTTTGTTGGATGAGCGCCGCCGACAACAAAAACGGCAAATGACTAACAGCTGCAACATACGCATCATGGGTCGCTGCGTCAATGATTAAGGGCTGCGCTCCGGCGGCAATCACTAGCTGTTCCAACAGCAGCATAGAGCGTTCGGGCGTAGCGCTAGACGGCGTTAGGCAATAGGTCGCCCCGCGCAATAAATCGGCTCGCGCAGCAACAATGCCATGACGCTCCGATCCTGCCATCGGATGACCGCCTACAAAGACCACTTCGGTCGGCAACAAATCTTCGGCCCAGGTCATGATTTGCGCCTTGGTGCTGGCCACATCGGTCACAAGTGTATTTGGCCGTAGATGTGGCGCGATCAGCGCAAAGACGTGGCGCACAGCCATGATTGGCGTTGCCACAATCACCAGCTCAGCGCTGCCAACCGCTTCAGCTAGACTTTGCGGAACATGGGTTATCGCGCCACGCTGTTGCGCATCGGCCATAACCGCAACACTTTGATCCCAGCCGCTAATGACGACGTCGGAACAAGTCGCTCGAAGTGCTAGTCCGAGCGACCCGCCAATCAAGCCTAAGCCAATAATCGTAACATTCACAATAACTCTTCTTCGACAAATATTCGTTCAAACATAACCAGTTTAAGGCAACACCTCAAACTGTTCAACAGCATGGATTGAACGTCCTACCGCCTGAGCTACAGCGCCGACCTGCTGCATCATTCGGCTAAAATTTTCCAGTGTGAGCGATTGGGCGCCGTCAGAAAGCGCGCGATCAGGATCAGGATGGACTTCAATCATCAAACCGTCAGCGCCGCATGCAGTTGCCGCAAGCGACAATGGTGTCACCAGATGCCACTTACCAGTTGCGTGGCTTGGGTCGGCCAGGACTGGAAGATGAGTCAGGCGCTTGGCATAGGCTACCGCATTTAAGTCAAATGTATTACGGGTTGCCGTCTCAAAAGTACGGATGCCGCGCTCACACAGCATGACCTGACGGTTGCCCTGCGCCATGACATATTCGGCTGCCAGCAGCCACTCCTCGATGGTTGCCGACAAGCCACGTTTCAGCAGCACCGGCGTATTCGTCCGCCCTACCTCTTCAAGCAAAAGGTAGTTTTGCATATTACGCGCTCCAATCTGAAAGACGTCCGTGTATTGTCCGACGGTTGCCACATCAGAAGGCGTCATTACTTCGGTAACAACGGCTAGTCCAGTTTCTTGACCGACTTTCGCCAGCAGCTCCAGACCTTGCTCGCCCATGCCACGAAAAGCGTAGGGCGACGTCCGGGGCTTGTACGCGCCGCCACGCAACAGCCGGGCGCCTGCATCACGTACACCGTGCGCGGTTCGCCGCAGCAAATCCTCGTTTTCGACCGAACACGGCCCCGCGATAACCACGACCTCGTTGCCGCCAATCGCGACATCACGCACCTGCACAATCGTCTGGACAGGGTTGAACTCACGACTAGCCAGCTTGTACGGCTTGCTGACGCGCAGGGTTTTTTCGACGCCTTGCAGCGCTTCAAGCGCCACTCCCAGACCTGTCACAATTGGCGAACCGACGACGCCAATAATGGTTCGCTCTTCGCCGCGCGTAAGTTCGCCCGCCAACTGAAACGCTTCCAACCGACTCAGCACGTCCTGTATTTGCGTTTCTGTCGCTCCTGGTCGCATTACAACGATCATATATTTTCTCCAAAATGTAGCGATTGTGCAAAAAATCTATCAGCTGGTTATGTTCGAGCATCGTATTGTCGACTGATCGTTTGCCAGCGGCTACAGCTCAACCGGCGCGGTAGTTACCGTTCGGTCTGGGCGAAGATTACGCGCGCCCCGAATATATACGTGCTTGATTTCCGCTTGGGACTTGGGCGTGTTCCAGTGGATCAGGATGCGAACACAGCGTGCCAGTGAACCGGGGACAGCCATTTCGTGACCGCACATAAGCGCGGCGTCGTGCCAGCCCATCCGTCGCGCGGCGATAGCGGGAAATTCTGCGTTGAGATCGGCTGTGGTGGTAAATATGACACTGCCAACGTCGGCGCTGTCAAGTTCGTTAGCCTCAATAATCAGTTGCAGCAATTCGTGAGTAGCTTCAAGGATCGCTTCGGACGTGTTGACCTCAACTGTGGTCGCGCCGCGAATTCCACGACAATACATCGTCATGCCGGCCTCCAATAGCTAGGCTACAGATGCAGCCAATCCAGTATCACTTACTCCTCGACCAGCAACACTGATGGCGCGAGAACAAACAAAAAGAGCGTGGGGCTTGCCGCCTCACGCTCTGTAGCTTCCACATCGTTGTGAACACGCGCACTAAGCGGTCAGCAGCTTGCTTCGCTCCGTAAAGGAAAAATAATAATAGCTAAAATTGTATGTGCGAGAGTTCATACCAAACGTCCCTTTGGTTTGTTGGTGACTATAGCACATGCAGTTTGTGTCAGTCAAGCAACTATTATTTCTTTCAACACATATTAAAAAGCTTCGTGCGGAAATTCGTCACATCAATTAGTCCTGTTGTGTTACAAACAACCGCAACATCAAGCTGATAGAACGCCTGTGAGGGTTGGAAAAGCATCCGAGATTTCATCATGGATAGGTACGTGGTTATACTCTACGATACGGCCAAGCCAGGGCTATATGAACATCCTCGACACAGGACGGTAGTATAAAGCCAACTTGGCCTTAACTCGGTATTCTACTTCCTGCAACCACGTTCTCCTTTCGTCGCAGCCAACATCAACCTTATGCAGACGGAGTGAACCAGTGAATTCTTTAAGATCACAATTCCTAGCCTACACACGTGCGTTCCAACCTGCGCCCGAGATCGTCCAGCCGGTTGAAAATCCTGCTACCGCCGTTGACCGCGCGTACATTGCCAATCACACCGAAAATAATCCCGGCGACAACAGCCTTCAGAGCTATGATCGCGCTCCTATAGCAAACGAGTGGTCTGGTGCGCTTCCACACGACGCATTTGTACGGGTGTTTGTGATCAACGAGTACACAACGGTACGCGCGCTTCACACCAACACTGGCGATCGCGTCGGCGAGGCCGTGATTGACAGTTGGCGACCTTCGGCAACCTTTGTTGTCGCATCGTAACTGCTTCCGAAAGCTGTATCATTTCAACCAACCAGCCTGATGTCGCACAGTCGTGAGCTGAAACACGACGAATTGACAGCCCCCCACAGGTTCTTATCATACGGCTGTGTAATGCTAGCCCTCGGACGACTAGACAACGTTGTCCGTCACCTCCATATATACGTCCTCACACCTCAGCAATCTCAAAAATCCGCTTAACATGAGCCGCGGCCCCTCGCGGAATCCATTCTTCCCCAGACATTTAGCCGTAGCTTCGGATCAATTCAACACCTTGGCTATACTGCAACACTGGTGCCAATCTCAAACACCTGCGTTGGTGGCAAATTGAAGAAATCGGTTGGACTTGCCGCATTTTGCCGCAGCAGCGTGTATAGGTGTTCGCGCCATAACGCCATACCAGGCATTTTGCTTGCTATAACGCGAGTACGGTTGACGAAAAAGGGCGCTTCTTGCAGATTAAAATCCAGATCAGGGAACGACAGTCCGTTCAGTGCCGCGGGTAGGTTCGGCTCTTCCATAAAGCCAAAGCGCACGGTACCTCGGTAAAGGCTATCGTCGATGCGCTGAATTGTGACGCGATTAGCATCCGCAACGTGAGGCATGTCGGCAGTTGATACGGTAAGCAGCACAACACGTTCATGGATCACGCTGTTGTATTGGATGTTAGCCAGCAACGCCGCAGGAGCACCCACAGGATTTGCGCTCAGAAAGATTGCCGTTCCTGGAACACGTGTCGGCGGATCGTTCTTCAAACGCTCGGTCAAACGCTTGATACTTATCTCCATGTCGTGTTCACGGGTAAAAACGAGCTGACTGCCGCGCTTCCAGGTTGTCATCAGTGTAAAAAGGATTGCGGCGGCGACAAGTGGAAACCAACCACCCTGGGGGATTTTTACGAGATTCGCCCCAAGAAATGCCAGATCAACGAACAGGAAAAAGCCGACGAGCGCTCCAACCAGCGGTGTTGGCCAGCGCCAACGGCGACGAGCGACCACGGCAAAAATAATCGTGGTAATCGCCATGGTTGATGTAACCGCAATGCCGTAAGCGGCGGCTAAATTACTCGATGTGCGGAAGCCAATCACAACCAGGATACACGAAATCATCAACGCCCAGTTGACGAATGGGATGTAGATTTGCCCAAATGCAGTCGGCGACGTATGCAAGATTCGCATACGTGGCAAGAAGCCAAGGTTTTCGGCCTGCATCGTGATTGAAAACGCACCCGAAATCAGCGCCTGCGAGGCAATAATCGTCGCCATCGTAGCGAGGCCAACCAATGGGTAGAGTGCCCACGACGGCGCCATCAGATAAAACGAGTTTTCCGCAGATTCAGGCGAGCGCAGCAGCAGCGCGCCCTGACCAAAATAGTTAAGCATTAACGCGGGCAACACAAACGCAACCCAGGCCAGACGAATTGGCGTGCGGCCAAAATGGCCCATATCGGCATACAGCGCCTCGCCACCGGTAACGACCAGGAACACAGTGCCTAAGATGAGAAAGCCGGTCCAGCCGTTGATCTGCATGAATTGAAGGGCATAGCTAGGATTGATCGCACCAAAGACCGCAGGGTTCTGCACCGCATTGATAATACCGAGCACCGCAAGAACGCCGAACCACAACACCATCACGGGGCCGAAAAGACGGCCAATCTGCGCCGTTCCCCTACTTTGAATCAAAAACAACCCAATAATAATACTGACAGTGATCGGAATGACATACGGTTCAAGCGGAGGAGCGGCGACTTTTAGCCCTTCAACGGCGCTTAACACCGAGATCGCGGGGGTAATAATGCCATCGCCGTATAAAAGTGCCGCGCCAAAGACGCCAAGCAGAACAAGCCAGGGCCGTACACTGGGCTGAAGTCGGCGCACCGGCGTTGAAAGCGCCGTAAGAGCCATAATGCCGCCCTCACCACGATTATCTGCCCGCAAGATAAAAATAATATACTTAATCGTGACAACAATGATCAGCGACCAGAAAATAAGTGAAAGAACGCCGAAGATATTAGTCGCTGTCGGCGCAATTCCGTGCAGGCCGCTAAAGCATTCGCGTAGCGCATACAGCGGCGATGTGCCGATATCGCCGTACACAACACCGAGCGCGGCAAGTGCAAGAACGGCAACCTCGCGACCTCCTTTTGGCGCTGCATGGCTCGCGCTATAATGGGGCACATGCGGCACATCATCCGCCCCCTTGCCACTGTGATCAGACTTTTCCATGGTCTCGCTGCTCATATATACTCCGTAATGTAAGTTAGCACAGTTATTAGGTACGCAATCCTCGTACCGTTTGTTTCGCAACAATGTGTATGATTTAAAATATTGGCAAGCCTAAGATTGCCATAGCCATGACAAGGCTATAACAGGGAGGTGTAACGCCACAGGCGAACAATTGTGGAAACGGAGGGGGTACCTTACCACAAAGCAACGATACACCATGATATGCATCATAATCACGGCGCGGAGTAAGAAATAAGCATTGTATTGGAGACTAACCGCGTTGAACTTCCTCGGGGACATTGTACCAGGGCACGCGTTCACCAACAGCTGCTCGTGCTTTCCAGCGTAAGGTTTTAGGCGTGTCGTTGAGCGCCAGCCGCAGATCCTCAATACGCTGCATAATCTGCGTTTTCGCCGCATCATCAAGACTCAACGACGAGCAGAAGGTCGAGACTTTGTCCAAGCTCAACTGTGTTGTTTTCCACAAACCCCAGTCCTTGCCGCAAAGCTCTCCGATTCGTCGGCGATTTATCGTCTCACCATCTATATCGCCAACAGGATGATCAAGCAGCAGCGCGCAAACATCCCGTAAATCCTTTTCGTTGATCTGCACAATTTGGAGCTTGGTCAACAGCAGTTCCGCCAGCGGCAGCGTGAGCGGCTCAACAGCTAGCCGGTCCGCCAACG
>JASKZZ010000326.1 GCA_030147335.1 Herpetosiphonaceae bacterium
GTGGTGTGGTGTCGTACGCCTCAGACAAGGAGTGAGCAATGGCTGTTACTCATGATTTAGAAACCACCCTTAAGGCGAAATTATTTCGTGGGTTAGCTGACCCATCAAGACTGATGATTGTCGAGGTGTTGCGGGGCGGTGAAAAAATCGTTTCACAGGTCGTAGAAGCAACTGGTCTATCACAACCTAACGTTTCTACCCACCTTGCCTGTTTGCAGGATTGTGGACTGGTTACACGCCGTCAGGAAGGACGCTTTGTGTACTACGCACTCGCAGACGAGCGTATGGAACAGGTGTTCCAGTCGGTTGAAGGCATTTTGAGAAATGTAGCTGATAACGTCTATCGCTGCACCCGCTACAACGAATAAAAGGACGAGAATATGAGCACGACCACCACCATAACGTTGCCAGTTGCCGGCATGGATTGCGCCAGTTGTGCGGTGCACGTTGAGGAAGCAGTCAAAAAGCTTCCCGGTGTGGAGAAGGTCCAGGTATTAGTTGCGGCCGAGCGTGCAACCGTGACGTATAACCCTGAGCAACTTGGACGCGAACACATTATCAATGCAATTGGGGAGGCAGGCTATAGCGTACCGGATGCTACGAGAGCAGAAGTCGTTGAAGCACAGGCACCGTCTCAGCATCAGGTAAGCTCGATTATTGGCTGGGGTGTGCTTGGCATTGTGGCACTCGTAGTGATTGTAGCTTCGCTTGGTGAACAGCTTGGCTTGCTCGATAGGTTTGTGGAACGCTTGCCATGGTGGATACCGGCCGCAGCCGTTGCCATTGGTGGCTACCCTGTCTTCAAAAGTGTTATTCAATCGGCACTGCGCAAACAAGTCACGAGCCATACGCTGATGAGCGTAGGTGTGCTTGCCGCTGTTGCCATTGGTGAATGGACAACTGCCGCCCTGATTGTCTTTTTCATGCGCTTTGCCGATTATTTGGAAGACTTGACTACCGGACGTAGCCGCCAAGCCTTACAAAAACTTGTTGCGTTGCAACCAGCTACGGCGAAGGTTCTACGCGACGGACGTGAGGTTGATGTATCGGTTGCCCAGGTTGGTTTAGGCGAGCGTGTCATGGTGCGCCCAGGCGAACGTATTCCGGTTGATGGCCGCATTGTTGATGGCCAAGCTTCCGTTGACCAAGCACCGATTACGGGTGAAAGTATCCCCGTTGATAAGCGCGTGGGAGACACTGTATTTGCCGCTACGATCGCCCAGGGCGGGTTTTTGACCATCGAGACGACCAAGCGTGCCACCGACACCACATTTGCCCGTATTGTGCGTTTGGTGGAGGAAGCAGAAGCACAGAAAGCACCAGTGCAGCGCTTTGCCGACAAGTTCTCAACCTACTATTTGCCGGTCGTGCTGACGGTTGCGGTGATAACGTTTCTTGTAACCGGCCAGGTACTCAACGCGGTTGCGGTTTTAGTGGTTGCGTGTTCATGTGCGATTGCATTAGCAACACCAG
Source organism: Herpetosiphonaceae bacterium (assembly GCA_030147335.1). Taxonomy (GTDB): domain Bacteria; phylum Chloroflexota; class Chloroflexia; order Chloroflexales; family Kallotenuaceae; genus LB3-1. The sequence continues at coordinate 1,474 of JASKZZ010000326.1, forward strand.
TTGTCGTGCTGGCCAGCGTTGGCAACGCCGCACAACGCGGATTGCTTATCAAGGGGGGCATGGCACTGGAACAGCTTGCGCGGGTTGATACGCTGGTCGTTGATAAGACCGGTACACTCACACGCGGACAGCCGCAGGTCACACAACTTGTGCCGTTTGGTATGAGCGAGGAGACGTTGCTCCAAGCCGTTGCGACGTTGGAAAGCCGGAGCGAGCATCCGTTAGCACGCGCAATGGTGCGTGCCGCTGACGAGCGTGGCATTGAACATAGCACAGTTGAGCAGTTTACGTCGCTATCAGGGCGTGGCATTGTTGGCACGGTAAATGGCAGCGAGTGGGCCATCGGCAACCGACGGTTACTGAACGAGCGTACAATCACGCTTGAGGCAACGATTGATCAGGCAGCCCAGGCGCTTGAAACGAAAGGTACGACGGTCTTTTTCGTTGCACGCAACAATGCAATCGTTGGCTTGGTAGGTGTGGCCGACGTGCTACGCAACGAAGTCAAGAAAGCATTGCGCGAGATCACCACCCTTGGTATCAAGCGTGTGGTGCTTCTGACCGGTGATAACGAACGGGTTGCCGCCAGCGTTGCCGACGAGCTTGGGATTGAGTACCGCGCCAATTTGTTGCCAGAGGACAAAATTGCAGCAGTCAAAGCACTGCAAGAGACAGGTGCAGTCGTGATGATGATTGGCGACGGCGTGAACGATGCACCAGCACTCGCCCAAGCCGATGTAGGCATGGCAATGGGCATGGCGGGTACCGATGTGGCGCTTGAAGCAGCTGACGTTGCCTTGATGCGTGACGATTGGCGAATGGTGCCAGAAGCACTACGCATTGGCAAACGTGGACGGCGCACTATCCGCCAGAACCTAGGTTTTACGGCACTCTATAACGTCGTGGGATTGACGCTCGCCGCCGTAGGTATTTTACCGCCTGTATGGGCTGCTGCTGCACAGAGCTTGCCTGATGTGGTAATTATGCTCAACTCGGCTCGCCTCCTGCGCAATAAAGGCGCAGCACGTGGTATCGAGCGTGAGCAGACCACAAGAACCGTGCACCAGTCTGTTTCGTAGGACATAGTGAGTACAAAGGAGAAGGATATGCAACAGATGATTGACCAATGTGCCCAAATGATGGGTGGCATGATGAACAACGGCATGATGAACAACGGCATGATGAACAACGGCATGATGGGCATGATGCTTCTCGGCACACTTATCGTGTTGGCGTTGGTATTTACTAGTGTTATGTTGCTCGTGCGGATGTTTCGTGCCCGCGCTAGTACAACCGAGGGTACTCCGCTCACCATTCTGCAAAAGCGCTTTGCACGCGGAGAGCTTGGCATTGAGGAATATCAAGAGCGTCGCAGCCTCTTAGTACGCCACGGCGAGGTATAACGGTCAATGAGGCACCAAGCATATCTTTGGCCGAAACTCCTTGTACTGATAGTTGTTGCACTTGCACTTGGAGGATGTGGTACGCCAACCGCAATGACCCAAGGAGTTGGCCAGAGCAATAGCCAAGCAGCGTCTAGCCACAGCCACGGTGAGGAATTTGAACTCCCCCATATTCACGGGCTAGGCTTTACTGCTGACGGAAAAACCTTGCTCATCCCTGCTCACATTGGCATCTTTACGGTGAAAGATGGCATGTGGCAGCGTCCGAGCGAGCGAGCGCATGACTATATGGGCTTTTCGATAAGCGACGACGGGTTTTACAGCAGCGGCCACCCTGCTCCGTCAGCGACAGATTTGAAAAATCCGTTAGGGTTAGTGAAAAGCACCGACGGCGGCAAGACGCTGCAAACGTTAGGGTTTGAAGGCGAGACCGATTTTCACGTGATGAGTGTAGGGTACATAAACCACGCGCTTTACGTGCTCAATCCAGCGCAAAACTCGAAATTGCCACCAGGGATGCATTACAGCCTTGACGACGGCATAACATGGAAGCAGAGCGCTTTACAAGGTGTGGAGGCTGTGCCTTTTGGTATTGCCGTCCATCCAACGAAGGCTGAAATTGTGGCACTTGCAACTGAGCACGGCGTGCTGCTTTCCTCGGACTATGGGGCGACATTCGCGCCTATCGGTGACGCGACACTGGCGACTGCACTCACGTTTAGCCCGAGCGGTACATTGCTCTTTGGTGCCACGGAACTGTTTAGCTATGATGCAACTACACAGCAAATGACAACTCTACCAACCCCGCCGTTGGTTGACGAGGAGGTAGTCACGGCGCTTGCAGTCAATCCAGTACAACCGCAAGAGCTTGCATTAGCGACCACGAAGCTCAATGTGTACCACTCAAAGAACAATGGTCAGGAGTGGGCGACACTTGCCGGCGACGGTATCGGTGTCAACGTGAAGGACGAACATTGAGGTTCGCTACCGTGTGCTCTTGTGCACAAGAGTTGATAGTGAGAGGGGAAGTATTTTTTGCTTCCCCTTTTGCTTCCCCTCCAGAACAAGAAGAAAGACCACAACCTTACTTTCTGAATTGCAGCGAACTACTTTCTGCAAATCCGGAATTTCCGGATTTGCAGTAAAGCATCCGACGGTTTACAAAAATCGCTCCGAGCATTTATATAGGGCTTTATTATCGATTAAAACGGTTGTGTAAAGTCTTTCGTGACCCAAGGGGTTGCAAGAGGAAAGTGTGCTGATTGTGCAATACATTGCTCCCTTTTAGCAGGCTCAGTTAAGTCCCTGTAAATAGCGGTTATTTCACTTTTAGTAAACATAATATTTGCATCATGCGATGACGAAAGGTGATACTTCATGCAATTTTAGAGAAATACTCTGCGTTTACGCTAAGGAATCCTTTGGAAATACTTGACAATGTTCTTGTGAGGCATTGTGAACCGTCATGCAAGCGAAACAACGCGTACAGGTATGCGTATCCCAACGTGATGTTGCTGGCGTTCCTGCAGAAACGCCAGCACTATACTGCTTGTTGGGGGCTTAGTGGACCACATCTGTGTACGTTTGTTGTTCTATCATGTATATGAATGCTGGTGTGCTTCCTGCACAACTCAGTCATCCTAGGTAAAGGTATCCTCGGATGTTTATGGAGCGACCATCTCCATTCCACGCATGTACCACAGTAGCAGTGCCAAGTTACCGGCTGATAGTGCCAGGAAGATGCCAGCAACACCAGTGCTCCGGGATGGCCCGCGTGAATGACAAACACAATCATCGCTGCGATGCCCTGTCCCTGGAACACCAGATTGACCAACATCAGTGTCATCAGCCCGTACCCCATGGGCTGTTTGCGCCACAACCACACCGCTGATAGCAGTGTGGCTGGCAGCAGGACCGCCATGTCGAGGACATGAACGGGATTTGTCAGAAGGCTCGTGCTTACCGATCATCCTCCGCGCGTAACGCTGCGGGTGCGCCAAGAACTGCCTGGAGTATCATGGCCTGCCGCAACCCCCCAGGTGAGGAAAGTACCCGCCGTAGTGAGCGTCGCATAGGTATGCGCTGTGGAGCGATGACCGTCGTCGCAACCGGCCGTCGCTGTGGGCCACGTTCATCGCTCACTGCTTGTCCAAGGAGCGATACCGGTCGGACGTGCTCCGAAACGACGTCCTCGCCCGTGTGTTGTTCCTCCACCACTCGCGCCGGTCGGAGTTCCAACGCTGTTCGTTGGTCATTGCGTTTCATACACCAAATCCTTTAGCCTACCGCGTGCCCATTAGTATCGTCCCGCGCCAATGACTCGCGCATGTCCGTGTCCGCCTGCACGTTTTTCATCCGGTAGTAGTCCATCACACCTAGCCGTCCGGTGCGAAATGCCTCAGCAATCGCCAATGGTACCTGCGCTTCGGCCTCGACCACCCGTGCCCGCATTTCTTGCTCCGCCGCCACGGCCATTGCTCGCCGTTCTTCGGCGCGTGCCTGCGCGATCTTCTTGTCGGCTTCGGCTTGATCGGTTTGTAGCTCCGCGCCGATGTTGCGGCCCACGTCCACGTCAGCAATATCGATCGATAAAATCTCAAACGCTGTACCTGCATCCAGCCCGCGTTCCAGTACAAATTTCGAGATCGCGTCAGGATTCTCCAGCACCTGTTTGTGGTTGAGTGCCGAGCCGATCGACGACACGGTCCCTTCGCCGACGCGAGCGATGATCGTCTCCTCACCCGCACCACCAACCAGGCGCTCAATGTTGGCCCGCACCGTCACACGCGCCACGGCCACGACCTGAATGCCGTCCTTAGCCACCGCCGCCACGCGCGGCGTTTGGATGACCTTCGGGTTGACACTGACCTGTACGGCTTCCAATACATCGCGGCCTGCAAGGTCGATCGCGGTTGCCCGCTTCCA
>JASKZZ010000386.1 GCA_030147335.1 Herpetosiphonaceae bacterium
ATCAGTTGAGCAGCCAATGGAGTTGGGTACGGGAGCCTGCCGCTGGTACGTACGGGATTGAAGACGGCCAGTTGCGCTTTGACACGCAGGCCGCCGATTTGTTTGTTGACAGCAACAACGCCTCCGTACTGACCCGAGCGGCACCAACAGGTGATTATGTTGTTGAGACTAAGGTAACGCTCAATCTTCCTGCTGAAGGCTGCTGTTTCAACTTTGTCCAGGCTGGCCTGGTTATCTACGACAACGATGATAACTACGTCAAGCTGGTCCATGTTTCGATCTTTGAAACGCGCCAAACCGAGTTTGCTAAAGAAGTTTCAGCTGATATCGCGGCTGGTGGCGCGCGCTATGGTAACACCGTCGTCGGTTCGCCAAGCGAAGAAACGTGGCTTCTAATCGAAAAGCGCACGGTTGGCGACGAGGAACATTACACGCCATACACCAAGCGCGAAGATGGCGATTGGGTCCGTGGTGGAACGTGGACGCATAAGCTTGGTTCCGGCGCTCGTATCGGTCTGGTGTCGATGGGCGGCACTGGCTTCACTGCTAAGTTCGATCACGTAAGAGTTTATCGACCGGAACGCTAAACGACGCACATTTCTTTTTGGCTGCGCTATGTGGGCAGGATGTACTCCTGCCCACATACCTGATAATAAGACATTCTGACGACGAACGAAAGGGATCATGGTCTGTACATAGTTGTAATTCGGACATAATGCGATAAAAAATCGGTGACCAAAGCCCTTGTGATAATGGCCAACTAAGAAAGGGACGGACGGATGCAACGACGTATCTTGCGGCAAGGATTGCTGCAACCACTGCTGATGCTGGCGATGCTGTTTGCATTGCTGGGCATGATGATTGTTCCAGCGCAAGCTCAAACGCCGCCTGACGCCGACACGTACACCAATCCAATCAAGCCGCAAGTTCCGGTTAGTCCACAAACCCCTAACGGTGGTATTGTGGAAAGCTGCGCCGATCCGACGATCTTTCGCGCCGCCGACACGTTCTGGTACATTTACTGTACCAAGGACCCGCTCAACGATGAGGACCGCAACGCGGAAGGTCAGTTCATCTTCCGTAACATGCCGATCCTTAAGTCGGCCGACCTCGTGAACTGGACGTACGAGGGTGATGTGTTCACCGATGCTAACTTCCCCAGCTGGGTCGAGCCAACGGCTGGATTGTTCGCGCCGGACATCCAATTCAACAACGGCACCTATTATCTGTATTACACTATCACCGACACGAAGCCGGCGGTGAGTGGCGCGCAAAACTGCAATGGTGACAGCGCGATTGGCGTTGCGACCAGCACAAGTCCAACTGGCCCGTGGGTTTCCGTCAACACCCCCGTTGTTGAGCCACGTTACAACGGCGCTCCCCGTGAATTTGGCGAACGTGAATGTAATTTCTTCTGGACCTACGACCCCGAGGTGAATGCCGACGAGAGCGGCCAGAAGTATATGTTCTATGGCAGCTACTACGGTGGTATTTTTGCGCGTAAGCTTAGCGACGACTACTTGACGACTGATCCGGCATCTGCGGTTCAGATCACCATTGCTAATCGCTACGAAGGCGCTGAGATTGTCGAGTACGAGGGCTATTACTATATGTTCGTGTCGGCGGCTAACTGCTGCAACACGGCGATCACTGGCTACAGCGTCTTTGCTGGTCGGTCAACCTCGCTGCTCGGCCCCTACGTTGATCGCGAAGGCGTTTCGTTACTGGCAGGCCGCGTGGGTGGTACGCCCGTTCTGAGTATGAATGGTAATCGGTGGGTCGGTCCTGGTCATAACTCGGTTTTCCAAGACTTTGAAGGCCAGTATTGGACCGTGTACCATGCCGTTGATCGCTTCGACCCGAACTACGAAGGTGCTGTCGGCTTTACGAAGCGTCCGGTGCTGCTCGATCCGGTTGACTGGATTGATGGTTGGCCGACGGTACGCGGTGGTCGCTGGGCTTCTGATGAGCCAATGCCGGCTCCTGCTGCGCAACCAGGCGACGAAAGCGATTACAAGCCGCAGGTTGTCCGGCCTGATGAAATTGGCGCGCTCATCCCTGGTCTTTCAGACGAGTTCAATGAAACGACGCTCAATCCGCAGTGGAGCTGGGTACGTCAACCAGCTGAAGGGACATTCGGCGTGGCGAACGGCACGTTCAGGTTCGACACACAGGCCGCCGATCTGTTCCAGGATAGTAATAACGCTTCTGTGTTAGTTAAGGACGCGCCAGGCGGTAATTACATGGTTGAGACCAAGGTAACACTTGATCTTCCTGAAGAGGGTTGCTGCTTCAACTTTGTGCAGGCTGGCCTGGTAATTTATGGCACTGACGACGCGTTTATCAAGCTAGTCCACGCTTCAATCTTTGAAACGCGCCAAACCGAGTTTGCCAAAGAGGTTCCAACCGAGATTGCAGCGGGCGGCGCGCGTTACGGTAACACGGTTGTTGGTCCGCCCAGTCGCACGACGTGGCTGCGTATCGTCAAGCGTGTCCAGCGCAATGGCGAGGAAACGTACACAGCGTATACGAGTCGTGATGGTCGCACGTATGTACGCGGCGGCACATGGACCCATAATTTGGGTACGAGTGCCAAGATTGGCTTGGTTTCGATGGGTGGCTCCGGATTTACGGCGAACTTTGATTATGTACGAGTGTACAGAGTTATGGATCGCATGTATATGCCGATCGTAAGACAGCAAGAGCTAGTGTCGAATTAGAAGCAAAATCTGAACTGCAGCATTGCTGATTAGTGTGAGAGAGGCGGGCATTGTGTTCGCCTCTCTGCATGTCATCTATGGGATACTTGCCAGATGATAATGTTTATTTGTTGCCAATCATCATGTTGAAGGAGATGCTACTTCATGGGTAACACTGCCGATTTCCAATGGATGACCGGATTTGAGTGCTCCGCATTTCCACAGATAGGGGCCGATGAGCTGGAGGAAACTCAGCACTACCGCTGGTGGGCGAGCGATCTTGTACGGCTTCGTGATGTAGGTATCACTATGATACGCTATGGTATTCCGTGGCATGTCGTTAATCCAAAGCCGCATCAGTACGACTGGCGTTGGTGCGATCAAGCGCTGGATTTGATGCAAACGCTTGGTATCACTCCCATCGTCGACTTGTTCCACTACGGCACGCCTACCTGGGTTGAAGGCGGTATCATGAACCCAATCTTTGGCGAAATGCAGGCCTGGTATGCCGAAACATTTGCCCAACGCTATCCCCACATCACCTATTACACGCCAACCAATGAGCCATACATCGAGGCCACGTTCGGCGCTGAGTTTGCAATTTGGTATCCGTTTCTACGCGGCGACCGGAATGCAGTACGCGCCATCAAAAACGTTACGGAGGGCGTGTCTCGCAGTATGGCTGCCATCCGCAAGGT
>JASKZZ010000466.1 GCA_030147335.1 Herpetosiphonaceae bacterium
AGCTCGATTGCCGACGTATAGGTAGCTTCACCAAGTGCGCGGTAGTTATCGAACGCGGCGCTATGCTCTTCATTACGGTCGTCTTCACCTTGAATGCCAAGGATCATCCAATGTTTTCGTTCTGCCGTTTGCGCCGTCCGCCATCGCTTCTCCGACACCTTTACAATTCCGCTGTCGGCGCTCAGAAACGCTTGATCGTTTTCACGTTCTAATGCCTGTTTGGCTTCTTCATCCGTAAGAATTCGGACCTCGTCGTCAATATATAGGTACTTGGGCATTCGTTTCCTCTTATTTCTTGTTACACACCATCATTTCGTCGATGTGCCACATACTCGCTGTAAGCCGATACGTAAACTGCTCGTTGACGCGTTGCCTGCTGTTATAGTATCGCCTATCACAGGCTAACGTCAGATTTTCCCAGCGATCTTGTTGCTTGTCAATAACATAGAAGCTTGAGCCATCGCAAGGGAAAGGATATGCTGTACTTAGGTTGCACTACCAAACAGGATCATTATGATGCATCGTTTATCATTGGACCGAATCGAGCAAGCGTCGCAGACCATCGATCCCATTTTCTTACATACGCCGCAGTTTGTCTGCGAACCACTCAGTGACGAACTGGGGATTCGTGTCGCGTTGAAAATTGAAACGGTCAATCCCATTCGCTCGTTTAAGGGCCGGGGCGCCGATTGGCTCGTGTCCCAAGTTTCTGAACACGACCATTTGATGTGCGCAAGTGCAGGGAATTTTGGGCAAGCCATGGCCTATGCGTGTCGTAAGCGCGGTATTCGCCTGACCATTTATGCCAGTACACAGGCTAATCCACTTAAGCTGGAACGGATGCGCGGCTTTGGCGCTGAGGTCATCCTGCATGGCGTGGATTTCGATGCGGCCAAACAGGAGGCACGGCGCGTTGCCCTGCATCAGGGTGCTCGTTTTATCGAGGACAGCCTCGACATTGAAACGCTTGAGGGTGCGGCCACGATGGGGCTTGAATGGCTTGCTTTTCCCGAACAAGTGGATTGTTTGCTTGTCGCGCTCGGCAACGGCGCAATGTTCAATGGCGTGGCGCGGGTCATCAAAGCCTTTCAACCACAAACACGGATGCTTGCCGTACAGGCGGCAGGCGCACCGGCAATGATCGAGTCGTGGCGTTCAGGTCACGTTATCATGTATGATCAGATCCATACAATTGCCGACGGAATCGGTGTGCGCGTTCCAGTGCCAGAGGCACTTGCGGACATGCAAGGCCTGGTAGACGATGCCTTGCTAGTAGAGGAAGGCAGCATCATTCAGGCGATGCGTCTTTTGCACCGGCATCTGGGACTTGTTGTTGAACCATCCGGAGCGGTTGGGATCGCTGCGTTGTTGGAGCATCCGGATCTTTTTCGTGGACAACTGGTTGGTACGATTATTTGTGGTGGAAATATGACCGTTGAGCAAATGAAGGCTTGGTTGTAAGCTTTCCAACGGAAGCGGTGTTCTGGTCCCGTTAATCAAGGAGCCACGCGCATCTTGCAAACTGAGGCGGTAGAAACGGGGCAATAAAGAAATGCGTGTTACGTTGTGACCAACCAACGCAACACACAATGTCCATCATGGAGAACGTGATTTAGCTGCCCATATCCTTGAGCCGCGTTTCCCATTTCTGCATAAGGCGGTTGTAGCTATCCTCACCGATCTCACCTTTGGAGAAGCGTAAGTCGAGCGCGTCAACGGCTTCTTGGATCTGCTGGCGAGTAAGCGGTCCGGAGGATGCGGCTGCGGGAGCGGACTGTTGTTGCGGCATCTGGTTCTGCTGGAAGGACTGGCCCAGTAGGCCGGCGAGACCAGCGCCAAGGCCAACACCAGCGCCAAGGCCAACACCGGTTCCAGCTCCGCCACCCTGATTCGTGGCAGCATCGCCAAGTGCGCGAGCAGCTTTGAACTTCATATACGCGTCCATGTCACCAAGCGCTCCCATTGCCGCACGCTCGTCGATCGCTTTGGAGGTTTCTTCCGTTGGCGTGATTGCGTTGATGTAGAAGGCGTTGAGCAGCAAACCGAGCGCGGCAAAATCGTCCATTAACCGGGAACGCGCGCTGATCGCGATCTCGCCGTAGAGGCCTGGTAAGTCGAGCAGGGCGGTATGCATCCCCCCTAGTACATCGGTAAACTCCTGCACGACAATTCCACGCAGATAGTCTGCCAAGCTAGCGGTTGTAAAGATACCTTGCTGCCCGGCAATCTTGCTGACAAATGCGGTGGGATTATTGACTTGATAGGCGTACGAGCCAAAGGCACGCAGACGCGCCATGCCAAAGGCCGGATCGCGGAACGCGAGCGGCTCAGGTGTGCCCCATTTTTGATCGAGGAACTGCTGCATGTTGATGAAAACGACCTCAGCCGGAAACGGTGACTGACCACCGGTTACCCATCCGACGAGGCTGGCAATGATCGGGATGTTGTAGGTGGTAATCGTGTGGCGGCCTGGCCCCAATACGTCGAGAGCGCGGCCATCACGAAAAAAGACGGCGACCTGGCTTTCACGGACAATCACCTGCGAACCGATGCGAAAATCGCCGGGGCCGTCTTGGGGCTCACGGTGGATGATTTCACTCCCGGACTCGTCAAGAAATTGTACGACGTCGATAATACGCGCCATGTAAAAACCTCCTTGTTATTTTTTGGTCAAGCCACTGCGTCGATGCTAGAGTTATAGCAAATAATTGTTCTTCCGACGCACCAATTGAAACCGGTAATTGATACCTTAAACGGACTACGTATGCTAGGCCTTGCTCCGATGATTGTATAACCGTGTAGCGAACACTTCCGCAGTTGCTTGACGCGCTACGTACTCACGTTGGACTGTGTGTTCGTGGGCGCTGCCGGGGCGGCGATGGTTTGAGGGGCATCAGCGGGGACGAAAAGCTCGACACCGCAGTACGGGCATTTGACGATACCTTTACCGACGAGTTCGCGGACGCCGCCGCACTTGGGACACGAGTTGCTACCGACACGTCCGGCATCCTCGGAATAAAAGGTTTGCGCGCTCCAGTCGATGTAGCCCGCGAAAAGTCCTTGGTTAACAAGGTCATAGATTGCGTTCTTAACCTCGTCGCGTGTCATTTTGGTTTCAATCATGATGCTGCCAAGCGCGACCTTTCCTTGAGCCTGGATTAGTCCGAGCAGACGCTCCTTCTTGCGCACCTGGGCTAACTCCTGCTCTTCAGCGCGACCTCGACCAAAGAGAAAGGCGCCGACACCAACGAAGAGCAACAGCGGCAGCACACCAAAAAGCGTGACGCCCAAAATCGCG
>JASKZZ010000478.1 GCA_030147335.1 Herpetosiphonaceae bacterium
TGCCAGCGAAAGCCCAACGGATCAGGCAGCTGCACATCGCTACGACGGCTACTTCAACCGCTGGTTTCTCGATCCGCTGTATGGGCGGGGCTATCCTCAGGATATGCTTGAGCTGTATGGCGATCGCGTTCCCGTGACGGAAGAGGCCGACTTTGATACGATTGCTGCGCCAACCGATTTCCTTGGCCTCAACTACTACAATCCCACCTTTATCCACGATAAGCCGGATGGCGGTGTGCTGCGAACCGGATCAACACGCTGGCCCGGCGAGTACACCGTAATGGATTGGCTTGTGTATCCGCAGGGCTTGTACGATCAATTGCTGCGGGTGCCACGGGATTATTCTGTCAATGCGCTCTATATTACCGAAAATGGGGCTGCCTACGACGATCAGCTGGATAATGATGGGCATGTTCATGACGTGGAGCGAGCCAGCTACTACCGGCAGCACCTCGCAGCAGCACAGCGAGCGATTGCTAATGGTGCGCCCTTGAAGGGCTATTTTGCCTGGTCGTTGATGGATAATTTCGAGTGGGCCTTTGGTTATACCCGTCGCTTCGGCATCATCTATGTCGATTACGAAACGCAACAACGAACGATCAAGGATAGCGGACACCAATATCGCGATATAATCGCTGCCAATGCCGTCGTTGAGCGTTAGACGTCTGTGCCCTAGCAGTGGCTAGAAGATGCTTGGGATGACGTATGTACACAAGATGTATAACGATCTTTCCGGTTAAGGTCACGACCAAGCCTTAACGGAACGAGCAGCCTTCTGCCCCACAAAGATCGAACTCGATGAGGCGTTCGCTCGCAAAAAAAACGCCTCCTGTTATATCGCAATCTATCAGGAAAGGATGCGCTATGCCGGCATCGTATGATCCACAGAAAAGCGACAAGTTCACTTTTGGCTTATGGACAGTAGGCAACGTCGGACGTGATCCGTTTGGCGAGCCGGTTAGGAAACCGCTTTCCCCCGTTGAAATTGTACATTTATTGGGCGAGGTTGGTGCGTACGGTGTCAACTTCCATGATAACGATCTTGTGCCGATTGATGCCACCGCTGCTGAACGCGACCGGATTGTGACCGACTTCCGGGGCGCTTTGGAGCAAACCGACCTTGTTGTTCCGATGGCTACCACCAATCTGTTTACCGATCCCGCCTTTAAGGATGGTGCATTTACCTCGAATGATCCTCAAGTACGTGCCTATGCACTGCAAAAGACGATGCGCTCGATGGATCTTGGCGTAGAGTTAGGCGCAAAGGTGTATGTCTTTTGGGGTGGCCGCGAGGGTGTTGAGTCGGACGCAACAAAAAATCCTGCCGAGAGCATCAAGCGTTTTCGGGAAGCAATGAATTTCCTGTGTGCGTATTCCAAGAATCAGGGTTACGATCTTCGCTTTGCCTTGGAGCCGAAGCCGAACGAGCCACGCGGCGATATTTTCCTGGCGACGGTCGGCCACGCGCTCGCGTTCATTGAGACGCTTGACCAGCCGGAGATGGTTGGTGTCAATCCCGAGGTTGCACACGAAACAATGGCTGGTCTCAACTTCCTGCATGGCGTCGCTCAAGCGTGGGAGTCGGGCAAGCTGTTCCACATCGACTTGAATGATCAAGCGCCTGGACGCTATGACCAGGACTTCCGATTCGGCATGGTCAACCCAAAGATCGCCTTCTTTCTGGTCAAGTTCCTGGAAGATGTTGGCTATGATGGCAACCGCCACTTCGACGCACACGCCTTCCGCACCGAAGATTATGAAGGCGTCAAGGACTTTGCGCGCGGCTGCATGCGGACCTACCTGATCTTGCGTGAAAAGGCACGGCAATGGAACGAGGACCGCGAGATCCAAGCATTGCTTGCCGAAATCAACGCAGGCAATCAGCAGCCGTTCGTGTTCAGCGCAGGCACAGCACAAGAACTGAAGGCGCGACAATTCGATCGTCATGCATTGGGGGCGCGAGGTTTGCCGTATGAACGGCTTGACCAACTGACCATTGAACTGTTGCTCGGCGTGCGGTGAGCCGATAGACCGGAAAATTGCCGCCTCGGTCGTGTTGCATAGGCACGCCCGAAGTCGCGTTTTTTTGCCTACCGATACACTTCGGCCAGGTGTTGTGCGTAAGGAGCAGGATTGTTTATGTCCTACGTGCTCGGCTTAGATGTGGGCACCAGCGGCGCGAAAGCCGTGCTGGTAACAACTGATGGACGTGTCACTGCGACAGCTACCGAAGAATATCCGTTGTCCAATCCGCGTCCGCTGTGGAGCGAGCAAGATCCCTCGGACTGGTGGCGTGGCAGCATAGCAGCAATTCAGCGCGTGATAGCAGCGGCAAGCATTCCGGTTGATGCGATTGCCGGAATCGGGTTGACGGGTCAGATGCACGGGGCGGTCTTTTTAGATGAGCGTAATACGGTGATTCGTCCAGCGATGCTGTGGAACGACGGCCGAACCGGCCCGCAGTGCGACGAAATTACCGAACGGGTTGGTTCAGAGCGATTGATTGCGCTGGCAGGCAATCCAGCACTGGCAGGGTTTCAAGCGCCAAAGGTGCTGTGGCTTCGTGAGCATGAGCCGGAGCATTTTGCTCGCGTACGGCGATTATTGCTGCCGAAAGACTTTATCCGGCTCAAGCTAACTGGCGAATACGCGAGCGATGCTTCAGATGCTGCAGGCACACTCCTGCTCGATCTCAAGCAGCGTGACTGGTCTGATGAAATTTTGCAGGCGCTGGAAATCCCGCGTGCGTGGCTGCCGCGTGTCTACGAAGGGCCGGAGGTGACAGGGAAACTGCGCCAGGAAGTTGCGGAAGAGCTTGGACTTCCGGTTGGCCTGCCCGTTGTTGCAGGCGGTGGTGATAACGCAGCGGCCGCCATTGGCACCGGCATCATACGTGACGGCGTTATAAGCTCGTCGCTTGGCACCAGCGGTGTGTTGTTCGCGCACAGCGATGCCATTCGCCTCGATCCGGAAGGGCAATTACACGCGTTTTGTCACTCGGTTCCAGGCGCGTATCACCTGATGGCGGTGACGTTAAGCGCTGGTGGAGCATTTCAATGGCTGCGAAATACGCTGCGTGCGCTGCAGCCCAACATGAGTTACGACCAACTGGTCGAGCTAGCTGAGACAACACCGCCTGGTGCTGAAGGGTTGATCTTTTTACCCTACCTTTCAGGTGAGCGCACACCTCATCGCGATCCGCTTGCGCGAGGTGCATTTGTTGGTCTTACGCTGCGCCATGGGGTTGGACACATGGTTCGCGCCGTACTCGAAGGAGTGGTCTTTAGCTTACGTGACGGCTTGACCATTATGCGCGAGCTTGGCCTCAATCTGGACGAAGTGCGCGCTATTGGGGGCGGAGCACGCAGCACACTATGGCGGCAACTCCAGGCGGATATTTTGGGCCAGCCAATCACCACGATGGCTGTAGAGGAGGGTCCCGCCTTCGGTGCAGCACTACTGGCAGGAGTAGGCGCGGGCATCTATCCTGACGTTACCGCAGCGGTGATGGCTGGTGTCGCGACAGTTAATACGATCGAGCCTGATCCCAAAGCTCTCGCGCGCTACGATGAACTCTACGACATATACCGGCAGCTGTATCCTGCATTGAAACCCGCGTTCGGGAGCCTTAGTCAAGCAGCAGAAAGATAATCGGCTGCACGGAAACAAGCAACTACATGAATAACTACAAGGAGGGGCGTGAAATGGCCGAGTCCAGACCACGCTATACAGACCCGACTGAACTAATTTCGAGCCGTGTCGAGGACCTACTCGAACGGATGACCCTTGACGAAAAGATTGCGCAACTGGGGTGTGTATGGAGCACTGCGCTTGTTAACGGGGCAAACTTTGATCCTGACACGGCAGCTGCAAAAATGCCGTTTGGAATTGGTCAGATTACCCGTATCGGTGCTTCAACAGGACTGCGACCGGTGGAAAGTGCCGAGTTTATGAATGCCATTCAAAAGGTGGCCGTGGAGCAGACACGGCTGGGCATTCCGATCTTTGTCCACGAGGAGTCGACGGGCGGCTTCTTGCACCGCGATGCTACCGTCTTCCCGCAAGGGATCGGTCTCGCCGCAACGTGGGACCCCGCATTACTTGAACGTGTTGCTGGTGTTATCCGTGACCAGATGTTGGCGGTAGGTGCGCGTCTTGCGCTTGCGCCGGTACTGGATGTGGCGCGCGATCCGCGTTGGGGCCGTGTCGAGGAAACCTACGGCGAAGATCCGGTATTGAGTGGCGTCCTTGGTACCGCCTATGTTCGTGGCTTACAAACCGACGATCTCCAACACGGAGTTGTGGCAACCGGCAAGCACTTTTTGGGCTACGCGATGTCGGAGGGCGGACGCAACTGGGCGCCAGTGCAGCTTGGGCCGCGTGAACTGCGCGAAGTGTATGCCGAGCCGTTCGCCGCCGC
Organism: Herpetosiphonaceae bacterium; assembly: GCA_030147335.1. Classification (GTDB taxonomy): domain Bacteria; phylum Chloroflexota; class Chloroflexia; order Chloroflexales; family Kallotenuaceae; genus LB3-1. Next base: position 4,421 of record JASKZZ010000478.1, read on the forward strand.
GATACGTGATGCCGGGCTAGCCGCGATGATGAACTCATACGCCTCAGTTGACGGCGTAGCGTGCGCCGGCAGTCCAGAAGTGTTGACGGGAATGCTTCGTGACGAGCTTGGCTTTGAAGGCGCGGTAGTCGCCGACTATTTTTCGGTCGCGCAGTTGTGTTCGTTCCACCGTGTTGCGGCAACGCAAGGTGAAGCGGCAGCCGTGGCGCTGCGAGCCGGTTTGGACATGGAGCTACCCGCAACAGATTTTTACGGCGAACCGCTCAAAGCAGAGGTTGAGGCTGGACGGCTGCCGATCGACGTTGTCGTTATTGCGGTTCGTCGCGTGCTAACGATGAAGTTCAAGCTTGGCTTGTTCGAGAACCCATACGTAAACGCCGAAGCTGCAAGCAATGTATTCCAAACGCCTGACCAGCGCGCTCTGGCACGCGAGGTCGTTGCGAAGTCGGCGATCCTGCTTAGCAACGATGACGTGCTTCCGCTGGCCGCAACACATACACGCATTGCCGTAATCGGGCCAGGCGCCGACGACCAACGTCTGCTCCAAGGCGACTACCATTATCCTGCTCATCTTGAGATTGTGTATGCTGCCAAGGAAAATACAGCAGAGGTTAATCTTCTGGAAACCAACGCCGGTAGCGAGCTGCTGCCACAGGCTGGTGGAGCATTTCAGCCCGGACCATACTACACTCCGCATGTAACGCCACTTGCCGGTCTACGTGAAGCGCTTGGGGGTGAGGTCGAGCTACTGTATTCCAAAGGCTGCGACGTATTTGGTAACGACCGATCCGGCTTCGATGAGGCTATACAAGCGGCACGCGATGCAGATGTAGCAGTCGTTGTTGTTGCAGGAAAGAGTGGTCTGGTGCGACCAGTTACCGTTGGCGAGGCGAACGATGCCGCCGACTTGGATCTTACAGGTGTTCAACAAGAGCTGGTCGAAGCGGTAGCAGGAGCTGGAAGGCCACTGGTTGTGGTTGTGCTGAGCGGACGGGTGCACACACTGACACAGGTAGTCGAGCGAGCAAACGCCGTCGTTCAGCTGTTCCCGCCAGGCGAAGAAGGTGGCAATGGATTGGCCGACGTGCTGACTGGCGTCGTATCGCCAAGTGGACGTTTGCCGGTTTCACTGCCAAGAATGGTTGGACAGGTACCGATTCACCATGGCGTTCGCGCAGGCGGTGACAAAGCCATGTTTTTCGGCGATTACACCGATTGCCCGCCGACGCCGCTCTTTCCGTTCGGTCACGGCTTGAGCTATACCAGCTTCGCGTACGACAATTTCGCCGTCGAAGCGTCTACTACCGATGAGCCAATCACGGTCTCAGTGGATGTAACTAACAACGGTCAGCGACCGGGCGACGAGATTGTGCAACTCTACTGCCGTGACGACGTTGCGTCGACAGCGCGCCCCAACCAGCTACTACTTGGTTTCGCACGCGTATCGCTCGAGCCTGAACAAACTAAACAGGTAACGTTTAGGGTACATCCTTCGCGGCTCGCGTTTTACGATCCAAAAATGCGCTTTGTGACCGAGCCGGGCAGCTTTACCTTCAGCATTGGCGCGTCCTCGTCCGACATCAGGATGCAGCAAGTTGTAACTCTTACCGGTGAGGTTGTGGAGTTCCGGCAGCGCGAGATCGTGGCGACCGACGTGGTCGTCGAATGACACGAAAAAGCCCAGGAGTGTAACAGTGTCAGTTGAGCAGCAATGGTAGTCATCGACCTACCATTGCTGCTCATTATCCAGTCAACTGCGAAATGATTGCGTCTACATCGTAGACACAGCCACCCCAAATACCACCGCTGGCATTTTGGAGTGCAGCCCATAATCGTGTATCGTCCGGCAGGTCCTTGTCCGGTGCTAGGTCGAAGCGCATTGGACGTGAAGCAAGCACTCGTGTGCCTTCGTCCGCCCCAAATATCTCCCCACCGTGGCCAACCAGGTCGACACTGCCGACAAGATTATGTCGATCA
>JASKZZ010000493.1 GCA_030147335.1 Herpetosiphonaceae bacterium
GAGCAATGAGCACACGCAGCATAACTAGCCGGCTCATTGCTTGTACATTATTGCTTGGGCTTGCCCCATGTTACCGTACTTACAAGCTGCATCGACACGTAGCCGTCTTGCGCAAACGGTGATACCAATGCTGTCATTTCGGCGTCAAAAGCTTCGGCTTGCTGCGGGTCCATTCTGTCGCGTGATAAGCCATTTCGCGCATGAAACGACTCGACGTACTCGGCCACAGATTGACGCCAAGGAACAGGCTGCGTGCGCTGTTGGCCAACTTTCTCAAACAATCCTCGAACCGTTAGCTCATCGATCAAACTGTATGGCTGGTAGTCACGATTGGTGGAATACTTGGCACATATCGGTCCGTAGTCCCACGGATGCGGTGCCCAGCCCTCGCCGGTCAGTGCAAGAAACCCATGTGGCGTCAATACCTCGGTAAAGCGCCGCATAACAACCGGCCAATCCATCCAGTGCAGGCTTGCGGCGGCAACAATCAGCGCATATGGTGGCCGCAGTGACACGTCCTCGACACGCCCTTGAATCCATGTGAGCTGCGGATGGTTACCATGGGGCAGTCGCTTACCCACTTCAATCATCGCCTCCGACCAATCGACGGCATCGACTCGATCCACACGATCAACTAGCTGCCGAGCGATCCTGCCGTTGCCGCAGCCAACATCTAGTACCGCTCGCGGTGCTTCAGTGACGAGACCGGCAAGAATGTCGAATACCTGCGGCGTGTAGGGCGGTCGATACTCATATGCCGCAACCACACTCAGGTCCTGAAACTGTGCCCCGTATTGTGACTCAAGATGTTTGGGCTTGGCTGACATCGTGCTTCCATTTCTGCTTGATCCCTGGTCAACAAAGAACTGAGCCAAAGGCTGCCATTAACGTGCAATCTTTTAGCGCTGGAACTTGTTAGACTCACGACCAACACCTTGCATTGCACGACGAGCACGCTGCACATCGCTTTCGTGCTTGAGCAGAACAGTCAGTGTGTTGTCAAGCGTTTCGCGATCAAGCGAACGAGCATTCAGCATCACCAAAGCACGCGCCCAGTCCAGCGTCTCAGACACGCTCGGTGACTTCTTGAGGTCAAGGCCACGCAGCTTTTGCACCAGCTCAACCGCCTGCTGTGCCAGTTTAGGCGCAAGGTCCGGCACTTTGAGCCGTACAATGCTTAACTCGGCTTCCTCGTCGGGATAATCCACAAACAGGTACAAACAACGCCGCTTGAGCGCTTCGGACAACTCGCGCGTATTGTTCGAGGTCAGAAATACGGAAGGCTGGTGCTTGGCCTTGAGGGTACCAAGCTCGGGCACAGATACCTGGAAATCGCTCAGAACTTCGAGCAAGAACGCCTCGAACTCGCTATCCGAGCGGTCGATCTCGTCGATCAGCAACACAACCGGCTTGTCCGAAAGGATTGCGCGCAGGAGTGGACGCTGAAGCAAAAAGCGCTGAGAAAAAAACACATCTTCTTCCGCGGCCAGCCGATCAGCCGCCTCACTCAACGATGTCGAGCCAGCCAGCGTTTCGCGCAGTTGATCTCGCAGCAACTGCGTGTACAACATCTGCTTGGCATATTCCCACTCGTAGAGCGCCTTGGTTTCGTCCAGACCTTCGTAGCACTGCAATCGAATGAGTTCTCGTCCGTTCGCACTTGCCCAAGCTTTAGCCAGCTCGGTCTTACCAACGCCTGCCGGTCCTTCAGCTAGTAACGGTTTGCCGAGCTTTTCTGCCAAAAACACGACCGTGGCAATATCATCGGTTGCGATGTATTGTTGGTCTGACAAAGAACTGCGCACATCGTTCATCGTTGCGAATGTCATGGGATGCTCCTTCTTCCGCGGGAGGACGTGCCGAGGTGAATTGGGGGAGTACAAACAGCCACTGTATGAGGAGGCCGTCTACGATTTATTGTACCAGCGTTCTGCAATACGCTAAACCAGTCATTTGGGTAGGCACGCTACCCGGCTCGATAGTGAGCCTGGGGCAGAGCTTCAAGTAGTGCTGGATTGCGAGAACGCGAACGGCGTCATCTCTTGGCGGCTCGGCTTTCAAGGCACCACGTTGCTTCGCCGTCCGGTGGAAGTTTGGATTTGAGTGAATGTGTGGTGCCCCAAAATGACGAAGTTGTTTACTGTAGGTGTGGGATGCATGAATATCACGATACAGCAGGCGTTAGTGATCGTGGCAATTCAGGAACTTCGACTGTATTCGTCTGCATGGCCGTCCAAAAACGTCGCTCGTCGGATGTGGCGATCGAGCCAAACTGTCGGCGCAGCCAACCTAGCATGAGCACCACCTTCCGAGCTACTGAGCCGTGCGCCGCACCATTCGGTCGATCACATACACGTCGCTGCCTTGAACTTCGACCGGCATCTCGATCATATGCTGCGGCGATGACGACAACGTGGTTACGCTTGAAGCATTGCGTCCGGAAAGGGTGTAACGCGCCTGCGAACAATCATCAACAAACTCGTCCTGCTGCTCTCGCCAGTTGAGCTTGCAGCCTGTGATCGGATCAAGGCTTAGAAATGCCTGATAGGTATCATCCGGCTGCTTAACCACAAAAATAATGTCTTCGCTCCACTTAGGCGTATTCGGCAGTATCTT
>JASKZZ010000499.1 GCA_030147335.1 Herpetosiphonaceae bacterium
AAGCGTCGCGCCTGCCGGTAACTCGTAGCCTAGCAGTTCAACGCGCTTGGCTGTTACGCGTAAGCCGAGAGCACAGGGTGACAGTAAACGTAGCGTTTCCTTGATGACGCGGTCGAGCACTGGTAGTTGATGCTGCGCTACTTGAAGGAGGGCTTCTGTTGGTGGCTCACCATGCAGGACATGCCGCAATTCTTGTTGTACATCATCTAGAACACGCTGATGCTGGGACAACAAAAAGATTGTCCAGGAAAGTACACTGGTAATGAGCGTGGTAGCAGCTTCAACGAGCGGCGCTAGCTGCGCCGCAGATAGGGATGTGCTTTCGCTCCCTTCACAATCATTCAGCAGCGTCCGTAGCCCCGCAGGTAGATATGCTGAATCATGCTCAGCCAATGATCTATGGAGCACCTCCACCTGTGCAATGATTCGGTGTGTACGTCGGTCCGCGAACCGCGCTGGTCGTGGAAGCCGTGTCGGCTGTCCACGATACGTATGTTCAAGCCAATCGTGGAGCAGAAGATGGGTTTCCGACGACGCATCCGGCTCGATCCCAAGCATTGTTTTGAGTAAGGTCGAAAGTGTAAGCCGCCGCGTGAAATACACCAAATCAACTTGCTGTCCTGCTCCCCAACGTTCGACCATTCGCTGCGTCGTTTCAACAACAGTGTTGCCATACCACGAATCAAAGCCAGGATTGGCGTGAAGTTGATGCCAGCTTGTAGTTATGTGTTCACTTACTGCTGCCACATGTGCAGCGTCGGCAATTTTACGAACGGTTACTCCTACCGGACCACTAGCCGCTGGTGCCGGATACACGGAACAAAAAGCTTCGGTATTCGTACGTAGCTCGAAATTACACGCGGCTCCAAGCGCGAACACAAGACGTGTAGATTCGCCGACAAGTGCTGATACCGGTCCATATTTTTGGAATGCTGAATCAATATATGCGAGTGGATCTCGATCAAACGAGCGCAAGAAGGTGCGGTAACCCGCAAGTCTTCTGAGCGCTGGCCCAGGAATGCTGCGGGGACCTAACATCATGGCGACCATGCCTTACCTCCTCCCGTCGTCTCCTTTTGATCTTACCATGATTCAGCTATATGGCCGTTGTCTGCTGTGATTGTTAAGCAGGTGATGGCGTTGATCGCGGCATGCGATTAATCGTCATCGAGAGGCCAACTGCAATAAAGCCAAGCACTGCCGCAGATAAAAACACCAGATGATAATCGCCTAGCAAATCGTGGAAAAAACCACCAGCATAGGCCGCAATAGCCGCCCCGAACATATGTGAACAAAAGATCCAGCCAAAAATTGTGCCTAGTGATGCTCTACCAAAACGTTGCGCGGTAAGATTCACAGTTGGCGGTACGGTCGCAATCCAATCCAGGCCATACAGAACTGCGAAAATCAGTAAGCCGCGAAACTCTACAATAAATGGCAGCGCAGCAATAGCGAGCGCGCGGAAACCATAGTACGCCGCAAGTAGTTTGCGATTGTCGTAGCGGTCGGTCAACCATCCCGATGCCAGCGTGCCCACGACATTCATCAGGCCCATCAGCCCTAACGCGCTTGCAGCAGCAACTTCCGTAAAGCCATGCTCTACGGCGTGCGGCAGTAAGTGTGTGCCGACCAGACCATTTGAGGTATAGCCACAAATAAAAAAGCTGCCGGCAAGTAGCCAAAAGTCGCGTGTGTGTATCGCCTGGCCAATCGAAAACGCGGGGCCGCTGCTTTCCGCTATCCCAACTGCGGTAACACCATCGTCACCCACAGGCAGCGCATCAATGTCTTGCGGCCGGTCCTTCATCCACAGGGCCACTGGAACCAGCAGCAGCACCATGGTGCCTACCAGCATACCTATCGCCATGCGCCAACCACCAGACGAGGTTACGGACATCAGCCCTGGCAAGAAAACAAGCTGTCCGGCAGAAGATGCAGCGCCAAATAGTCCAATCATCAGACCACGATGCGTTTTGAACCAACGATGCGCAACGGTGGCACCCAGAACTGTCGCGATTGCTCCGGTACCAATACCTGTTATCACACCCCAGAAGACATGCAGTTGCCATAATGACTGTAACATTAGCAGCGGCGCAAGTCCAAGCGCGATCACGCTTAGTCCTGCCAGCATGATTCGCCGTGGGCCAAATCGGTCGATCAAACCGCCAGCAATTGGTCCGCCTAGCCCAAACGCTATTAAGCTCACTGCAATAGCCAACGAGATACTCGCGCGGCTCCAACCGAATTCGGCTTCAAGCGGCTTGATAAACACGCCGGGCGCGGTGCGGACTCCGGCAGCTACCAGCAGTACAGTGAACGTGATCGCGGAAACAATCCATGCATAATGCACGCGTCCTTGTGTAGTTCCCACCGTTTGCTGAATAGGTGTTGCTGGCTGCTGTCCTAGATTTGCCCTGCTTGCCGTCTGGTCAGACCGCTTATCGAACAATGCCATTCTCTAATCCTTCTGTTCCTTCTGTCACACGTACCGGCAATACATCAACATCCAAGCAGAAGTGTGTCTGCCCTCATCCAGACGCTTAGGTCCATGTTCGAGCCTGTTCCTCGAACACCGGCGTGTGCGCTCCGCCGACGCAGAACTCGTTGCCGCAAGGGTCTTCCATGACCCACCATGCGTCGCCTTGCCGGATGCGCTTCGCTCCTAATCCTTCCAGCCGCCGCAGTTCAGCGTCTACGTCGTCGGCCTCGAAGTCGACATGCATGCGCGATTTGACTGTTTTCGGCTCGGGAACGCGCTGCAGTAGCACGACCAGTCCACCTACCGCTGGTCCCAGCGTAACATATGTATCGTCCAGTTTGCGTGGCTCTGCGCCAAGCGCCTGCGACCAAAACGCAACTCCCGCTTCCATATTGTCACAATCAATCACAAGTGCGGCAACACGACTTCGATGCATGGATTGCTCCTATAATGCAGTTCGCTGTTAAGTTGAGCGAGGTTGCAAAGCTGCCGGTAATACGCCCCGAATCGACGCGTCAACAAGCTCGACAGGATGTACAGCAGGCATGGTTGTTCCAGCTCGCTCCAGTCCATTGATGATTTGCAGCAAGCATCCTGGATTGCTCGTCGCCAGCACGTCGGCTCCGGTTGCGATCACATGCTGCACTTTGCGGTCACCTAGCTGTTGCGCCGGAACTGGCTCGACGAGATTGTAGATACCCGCCGAACCACAACACAACGCTGCTTCACTGATTTCTTTGATTTCAAGACCAGGGATCGTTGCCAGAACCTTGCGTGGCTCTACGCGCACTCCTTAGGCGTGTTGCAGATGACAGGCATCATGGTAGGCCACGCTGACGTTGAGCGGGTGCCGGGGCGCGACTGGCTCAAGCTCCGCCAAAATCTCAGAAATATCTTTACACTTTGCAGAAAATACTTTGGCCCGCTCGGCATATACGGGGTCATCACGGAGCAGATGGCCGTACTCCTTGAGCGTCGATCCACAGCCTGCCGCGTTGATCACCAGTGTGTCGATATGCATGTGCTCCCATAAGTCGATGGTACGCCGCGCAAGCGCCAGTGCGTCATTTTCCTGCCCGGCATGAACCATCAGCGCTCCACAACATGTTTGTTCAGGTGGTGCTATCACTTCACAGCCTTCTGCGGCAAGTACACGCGCGGTCGCCGCGTTCACATCACCAAAAAATACGCGCTGCACACATCCCAGCAGTAGGCCAACTCGTCGGCGTGGTTGAGTGCTTGGCGCAATGCGTGCCGGTGTCGTTGAACGTAGTGTACGCAGCGAAACAGGTGGCATCAGCGTTTCCATCGCTTTAATGCGTGCCGGTAGAACATCAAGCACGCCTGAACGTTGAACAACCCGTCGTAAGCCGGTAACTTGATACAGCCACAATGGGACAATCATCAGGCGCAAGCGGTTGGGATACGGGAACAGTGCAAATAACAGTCGCCGGAAAAGCTTGTCGGGCAGGGATCGGCGATAGTTGCGCTCAATTTGTGTACGAGTCGCTTCAATTAGCTTGTCGTACTGTACACCCGATGGACACGCCGTCAGACATGCCATACAGCCAAGGCATTGGTCGAAGTGCTGCACATACGTGTGGTTGAGGGTCGCCTGGCCCTGGTTGCCCATGTTCATCAGATAAATTCGCCCACGCGGCGAGTCCATTTCTTCGCCCCACAACACATACGTTGGACATGTCGGCAGACAGAA
>JASKZZ010000502.1 GCA_030147335.1 Herpetosiphonaceae bacterium
CGAGCCATTGTGCTTCCTCCTGGACATCACGATCCGACAATGTTTCCGACATAAGATCAACGAGTTACACCATCCACCAGCGGGTTTGGGAAAAGCGGACACGACGAGGTACGCTACGGAGAGCGCGGCGTGAAACAGGAATCGCTACACCTGGGTAAACCCGAGGCGTGCGATCTTAAGATGTCGATTTGATTAGACGATTATTTCGCGTGTTTATCGTGCCTCAGCTAGAGACACTACGGCGACCGACTAGGGCAACGACATGCTACGTAAGTGAAGAACTTAGTAGCTACGAGAGTCGCGCCCATCATGATCCTTCCAAGGGTAGAATGTTCATGATTGTGATGAATCTAGCTGCTTGATATCTAAAATGTCGTTGTTTGGCTGTGTGTAATGGGTATATCCAACATATACCTTTCTTCTGCGGTATGTATAGACTAAAGTTGCAGCGAAAAGGAGTATTTGCTGTACTCCTTTTCCTATTCGATCTTGCTAGTGCTTTCGATATATGCCTTTACTATGCCGTGCTGACAGTGGACTTTATAGCGTTCTGTAGATGGCAGAAGTCAACACTCATGCTACGATAATCGTGTGCTGTGCACGCTGCGATGTTATGTGACACACCCAATGATATGGATGAGGGGATGACGATAGCTGGCGATGACGAGTGAAGCAAACATAGGGCCGACACAGGCAATGATGCACCGACCGCTGCTGTGGGCCGGTCTTAGCGCGTCTCTTGTCGCGTGTGGCATTCCTTTGGTGACAGGCGTAGTCGCTGGCTGGTCGATCACGCGCATGTCGTGCTACATCCTGCTTGCATTATGCTTTCTCCTGCTCAGCCAGGTTCCAGCGCTGCCATGGACGGTCGCACGAAGGCTAGAATGCACGGGATGGCTACACCTGCTGCTGTTTGGAGCAGTCGGCCTGCTGCTTCAGGCTATAGGCCGCGATCCGTTTCTACAGCCTATCGTGTTTACCGTTCCGGTTGTGTTTGCGGCGTTACGCTACACCGCGATCCGTACAGCATTCACGGCTCTGGGCTTTCTTGCATTAATGGCTGCGGGTTTATGGCTTGGCGGTCACCGCGTTGCACAGGCTTTTGTGTTTCCCTTGCTTGGCTACGGTACCGGCATGATCTTGATCTATGGCTTGACCAAACTTTCCGTACAGCAGCGTGAAGCGCGCCAGGAAGCCGATACGCTGGCGGCAGATCTCGCGCGGCAGCGTGATTATCTCGCTCAATTAGCTAAGATTACGGCCGCATTGACTCGTGACCTTGATCTGGTACACGTTTTGGAACAGGTGGCAGTGGCTGGAGCCGGACTAACACAAGCACGACAGGTTCGTGTCTGGCTGCTTCCCGATGACGGCGATCTTATACCACGATTAGCCGCGACACTGCATCCGGAAGCCGATGCTTTTCCAGCCGAGGATGTTCGCCACGCCCTGCACACCACTACCATTGTTGTCAATGATGATGTGCTGGCACTGCCGCTGATTGCCAAAGGTGTTGGAATTGGGGTGTTGGAGCTATCTGATCGCGACGGAGTATCTTTCTTACCAGCAGATGGCCAAGCGCTCCAGCCATTTGCAGACGCCGCAGCAATGGCGTTAGAAAATGCCCGGTTGTATGCGCAGGCACGTGAATCCGCGACACTTGTTGAACGCAACCGATTAGCGCGTGAGCTGCATGACACGATCGCGCAAGGATTAACCGCTGTGAATTTGCAGCTCGAAGCAGCTCAACGGAGCTTTGAGCGCGATCCTGGACGTGCGCGTACACGTGTGGTCCGCGCTGCCGAGCTTGTTCGTGCGACGCTTAATGATGTGCGGCTGAGTGTCTGGACGCTTGCCTCGCCCCTGGTTGATGCGGCCACATTGCCGGCTGCTTTATACGAGACCACCCAACGCTTTGCGGGTAGAACTGGGATTGCTGTGGCTTGTGACCACACTGGCGCAACGCCGGAGATTAGCCAAGCTGCTGCTACGCAAGTGCTGCGGATCGTCCAAGAAGCGCTGCATAATATCGAAAAGCATGCTGGCGCTACCGAAGTTCTGGTCCGCTCTGAAACTACGGCGGGTGAACTGCGGGTATCGGTGGTGGATAACGGACAAGGTTTCGATCCCACATCGCCAACAACGTCCACGTCTGGCGGCTTTGGGCTTGTGAGTCAACGGGAGCGGGCACGGCTTGTTGGCGGGTACTTTAGTTTGAGCAGCGCGCCCGGCGCGGGTACACGGGTGGAATTGCGGGTAGGGCAGACATTGTCCACAAGCGATGAACGTCGAGCAGAAGGATAACGTGAAGCATGTCTATTCAGATTTTGATCGTTGAGGATCAACGGATTGTGCGCGATGGCTTGATTGCGCTGCTTGAAGATGAGGATGGGATGGTGATCGTTGGTGAAGCAGCCAATGGCCAGGAAGCGGTTTCTGCCTTTCAGCAGCTGCAGCCCGACGTGGTGTTGATGGACCTTCAAATGCCGGTGATGGACGGCGCTGAAGCGACTCGTCAGATTCGGTCGGTTGCGCCGGACGCACGCATCTTAGTGTTAACGACCTATGCGACCGATGAGTTTATTTTCAAGGCGCTGCGAGCTGGAGCGCGTGGCTATTTGCTCAAAGATACGTCGGCGGATGAGCTGCTCAATGCGATCCGTTTGGTCCACGAAGGCCAAACACTGCTTGCGCCAGCTGTGGCAGAACGGCTTGTCAGCGGCATTAACTCTGGTGGGCAGGAGTCGCTCACCATGCGCGAGTTGGAAGTGCTTAAGCTAATGGGACAGGGCTTGAGCAACAGTGAGATCGCTACCGAATTATCGATTGCTCAGCGAACCGCGAAAGTACATGTTCAGAATATTTTAGGCAAGCTTGGCGCGGCAAACCGAACCGAGGCAGTAAGTCTTGCGGTCCGACAACAGTTGATTAGCTTATAAAAGTGTTACAAACACACTCCTCGTCCTAGCTGCCTTGGTCGTGTTCTTGCTACCCAAACTGTAGATCTGAAGCGTCTCGAAATCGCCACATGTAAAGGAGCGCATAATGCCGATCCCGTTTGGAATGTTTGTGCCGCAGGGCTGGCGAATGGATCTGGTGGAGATTGACGACCCGATTGAACAGTACGAGGCGATGACCCGAGTAGCTCTGACCGCCGAGGAAAGTGGCTTTGACTCCGCCTGGGTCTACGATCATTTCCACACGGTACCGACGCCCCAGATCGAGACTTGCTTCGAGGCTTGGACAATTACAGCGGGTCTTGTGCGCGATACCAAACGGATTAAAATCGGCCAAATGGTAAGCTGCAACGGGTATCGTCATCCTGCGCTGCTGGCAAAAATGGCTTCGACAGTTGATGTGATGAGCCACGGACGCCTTTTCTTCGGTCTGGGCGCGGGCTGGTATGAGCACGAATGGCGCGCCTATTACGGCAATTTTCCAGAAACTCCCGACCGTATGCGAGCATTTCGTGAAGCGTGTCAGATTATTCACGGTATGTGGACCGAAGAGCGCCCCAAGTTCGAGGGCAAGTATTACACAATTAACGAGCCAATTAACGAGCCGAAAGGCGTCCAAAAGCCGTATCCGTCGTTCTGGATTGGCGGTGGTGGCGAGAAGGTAACGCTGAAGTTAGTGGCGCAGTATGGCAATGCGTGCAACGTCGGCGGCGATATTGAGACGATCAAGCACAAGTTTGATGTACTTCGCCAACATTGCGACAATCTTGGTCGTAATTATGACGAAATTATTCGTTCAACCAGCATCAACGTACATCTCGTTGGCGTAACCGACGATCCCGAAAGTGCTACTGTTCAGGCCCGAGGCAGCACCAGCTACGCCGAGTATTCCAAGGCGTTCTGGGTTGGCACGTCTGACCAAATCGTTGAACGCTTACAGCCATTGATCAATGCTGGCGTTAATTATGTGTTGGTGTACATGCCGCGTGTTGCGGTCGATCCCGAGCCAGTGCGCGTGTTTGCGCGCGAAGTGATGGCTAAGTTCCAGTAGCCGTTGGTGTAGATCGTGACTTTCGTTTGCAGTAAGCTTCTTTACAGCAGCATTTTCACGTTGTGGAACTCGCGTGTCATGATCTACTTGTCGAGCGTGCATGACGAGAACAGTTAAACAGCAGGTTACACATTCTGATCATAGCGCATCAGATGTTTGTGAAATGCGCGACATACTTGGGCGTTCACCATACCTAGCGGCAGAGGCGAGTCAGTGTATGACTCGCTTTTGTCCTATGTACAGGAGGATCGATGATGGCTGAGACAATCAGTGTTGGTCTGGTTGGGTATAAATTCATGGGCAAATCCCACTCCAACGCGTACCGTCAAGTTGCACACTTTTTTCCCAACGTTGCCCTCCAGCCAGTTATGCAGGTTCTGTGCGGACGCGATCCCGCGGCAACACAAGCGGCGGCTGATCAATTCGGCTGGCGCGAGATTGAAACCGATTGGCGCACATTGGTCGCTCGCCCTGACATTGGTCTGATCGATATTTCCACGCCCGGCGACACCCATGCTCCCATCGCAATTGCCGCCGCTCAAAACGGCAAGCATGTGTTTTGCGAAAAGCCACTGGCAAATACGCTTAGTGAAGCGCGGCAAATGCAGGCCGCCGTGGAGCAGGCGGGCGTTGTCGGCATGGTCAACTTCAAC
>JASKZZ010000523.1 GCA_030147335.1 Herpetosiphonaceae bacterium
CCAGTAATCGTCTGGGAACGAGACACCTCTTATACTTTGGAGAATGTCCCGGCGGGGGAGCACCAGCTCATGGTTGAAGTCGTAAACAATGATCATTCGTCTTTATCTCCTCCCGTGATTCAGCAAATTCGTTTCCGTACGTCTATGGTCATGCCGGCGACGGGACAGGAACGAGGTCTCAGCACCGGCGAAAGCCAAGTCATTATCTTAATTGCCGGCGTGCTGCTTACATCCGGTACGTTATGCCTACGTAGGAAACTGGCCAACTCACGCAAACAGCTTTGGAACTGACTGTCAAACGGCTAGATTGACCTTGGAGTTTGCGTAGCTGCCCCGAGAAGGAGCGAGTACGTTCGTGTAGCCAGCGGTCCTTCTTCAACAGGAATACCTGATTTACCTTTGGGTCAATCCCTGACTAAACAGGGCCGCTGCTGGACGTAGTGGACGCAGGTTCATCATGCCGGTAATGTTTGGCTGCATCCAGGCATCATAATTGCCGCACGCGGCAGCCCGACGCCTAGCCAACGCCATCGACATCGTCATCAGCATTCGCCAGCGACACACGTATCATCATGGTGCTGATACGCAAGCTCATCCTGGTTTTGCAGGCACGCCGTCAATCACTCCCCGAATACTGCCATCCGCGCGACTGGTCTTTGTTCTGCGCTCATTGTTGGCAGCCACACAACACTTAAAACAGCTGCTTTGGCTGTTGGGCTATATTGAGATCCTCCCTCATTCGTTGCGGCCTTGACGCGATAATAATAGATATTGCCTGGCATGACATCCGTGTCAATAAAGGTGGTTGTATTCGCACTCAATGTAAACATAGTCGCAGTTGTAAACGCGGGATCTCTGCTGCGCTCAAGAACATAGCCGGACTCGTTGTTTGAGTTGTCAATCCAAGATAGATGTACGACGGTTCGGGCTTGCACCTGTGCGCTTAGGTTGCTTGGCGGCGCTGTTTGTGGACGCTGCGCGGTAACGAATGTGTTAAGAATGTTCGCCGTGGTCTGCTGGATTCGAGGATCAATGTAGCCTGCGCGGTCAAGGCCCCAACTCCACGAAATTGTACCGGCAGCAAAAACCCACGCTCCGCTAGGAGCTTGGTAGATGGATGAGTTAGAGTATGTGGAATGACCATCAAATGAGGTGAAAGGCGATTCAGACAAAAGTGTATATGTAATGTGCGGTGGTAGAGGATATTCAAGCATATAACGGTCAACTTCATAGCCGTTGATGCCCGCTACCGTATCTCCATTGTTGAACCCCGTGTTGGCGAAGACCCAGTTTGAGCTATCGGCAACGATATACGCGCTATTGCTCAACGACCAACTACCAAATTGGATCCCTACTAAGGCTTGTTCGGCACGATTTACCGGCGGATCACGCCATAAAACCGTTTTTAGCTCAGGATCATTGATCGGGTCGAGGGAGGCATCCTTGTAACATACGATGATCCGATCCGGGATCCCTCGCTGTGACGCTTCGAATCGGATTTGCCAATACACGGCATTAGCACCGAAGAACCCAACATTGACACCATCATCGCGCGCCTCCTCCACCGCATCGTACATCGCCTTTGACCAATATTCGTCATGCCCCACAGATAGAACCCCTTTGTAGTTCCTCAGCCTTACTCCATGTGTATGTGTATCGACATCGGTCGAGTAACTTACATCGTAGCCAGATCGCTCAAGCCAGCGGATGAAGGAAAGCTCCCACTGACACCACGTTTCCATAAAACATTCTGCCCCGGTGCCAGTGTAGGGGCGATCGAATGACACTTTGACAGCGCGGGTACTGCCGGCAATAGTATTAGTGCCATAGCCTTCATACAAATTCTTGCCGGTCTTTCCATCGTTTGGATACAGGTTGTACGCCTGATAGGTAGTGACAGGTTGTTGATAAAGCAGATCGGCAACGCGTGCATTATCCCGCACCACGAAAATGATGTAATTTTGGTAATTCTGGCTATTAGTAAGGAGCGCAAGATAAACGCCACTCGTCCATGTTGAAGGCACTTTGAACGAGTAGCTTGGTGCCCATTCACATTCAATCAGGCCAGTTGTAACATCAACGGGACAATTGGGTTGCGGCTCGGCCTCGAGCACATCGACATGCCGCATCAACCGCCCACCCTGCCCGTTGTACCATCCCATGCGATAAATGTCGATAGCATACTGTTGGCTAGGGTTAACTGTTACATAAAAAGTAATCATGTTGTTCTTGTTAACACTGGTCGTTGAGGAATAGTCTTTGATTTGTCCTGTTTGATCATCGCTAACCACGAATCCTGGCCGGTTCAATTGCCATTCATCT
Organism: Herpetosiphonaceae bacterium; assembly: GCA_030147335.1. Classification (GTDB taxonomy): domain Bacteria; phylum Chloroflexota; class Chloroflexia; order Chloroflexales; family Kallotenuaceae; genus LB3-1. The sequence continues at coordinate 2,323 of JASKZZ010000523.1, forward strand.
GAGCCAGTGTACTGGTTTTCAATAATGATCGGGTTAGTGGAGCCGAAAGCTGAGTCTACCAGTGTAGTTGCTCCAATGCCCAACGCAAGCATGATGAATAAAGGGAGGAACACAAGGGCCTCAAGTTTCCGCCGAGACTGAATCATCGATAGCTACCCTTTGGTATCGACCTGCCTTAGCCTGACAAGCCGTCTGCTTTATGAGAACGCGTGCTGTATTGTCGGCACCAAGACCGTACTAAGATGACGTTGAATGTTGTACGATCGGCCGTGTTTGTCATCAGCGTAGGCGATGCAGGGCAATACCTGCGACATTCTTTTTTGCATTGTTTGAACGAACGCTCGTAACGATGGTGCTCAGAGCGGTGGGGCATATGCTGCTTTCTTGATGCGTTACAAGCATCGAGGACAGGAACTTCTGTACCTAAGACTTCAAAGGTGGCTTCAAGGAGGTTGTAGGCTGAAACGGAGGAAATTACGCGGGAGCTTAAGTCAAATTGCCAAGGGAGTGTCCACCGCGCCGTTCCGAGCCTCGAGGGAGCAATAGCTGAAGATGTCCCTCCACAGCTTGCTTGAGCGCGAGAACGCAATCAAAGCTTGCCGTAGGTTTCTAGGGCAGCGGTCAATCAAGTTCATCCATCCGACGACGCGACGAACCTCCAGAATCACTCACAGTGCTCACAGCTTGTAGACACGAGGCAACTTTATTAAGTTCGGAGAGAATGATGAACGAATCTGTGCTCCCTATTGTTACGATTCATTCGTTGACTGTTCGCCGCATATCGCCGGTCTCCTTCATGGTTCGAGCGTGTAGTTCAAGGGAGAATAGGCAGACGAGGTATATACTGCTTAAGGTCTATGCTAGCGGAAACACACGTGTGCCGCCGACAGCACCTAGTTGTATCTTCCCCTAGACTGTTCCCGCTACACATCCTAAGGGTGTGTTTCACCTTTCACAATCGTCGGCAGGTGCGTAGTGTTCTTTGAGCTATCCTGATCTACCGGAGCATATTCGCAGGGTCTCGCATGTACTACGTTCGGGACCTGCATTCCCGCGCTAGACGGCGTGGATCGAGTAAGTGTTAGTATGCTGACAGTGTCGATAGCATCCTCGACTGTGACACGGGCCAAACGAGACTCACTGGGTAGAGCAACTGCCACGTTTTTCGCGCTGCTATATGGCGTAGTCACATGTGCTCCTGTGATTGTCTCACCTTCGGCTAAACGCAAGTTAATAGTGAAGGGAACGGTGCTAGCCGCTGTTGTATTTACCAGGACCAATTCATAACTATCCCTTGTGCAGTGTAGACCGATTTGCACAGATGCAGGTGCGTCGGTTGACAACTGCCCAGTATCAACTATTGGCATCAGGTCCGTGCTTACCTTGGGGAGATGGTGCTGTTGCACTCCCGCTAACACGTCTTCGGTCCGTGTGTTCAGCCACTCGTCGGATACTCCTGTATCGCCGATGGTTATGATTTTGCCTGAGAAGGCTTGGATCGCTGTGGCTGTAACGTCACTCATTGCCTGAATTTCAGGTAGGATGAGAACGTGGTAACGACTAAAACTCGTGATGTCCGTATCGAGCACCACATCGAAGGGAATGTGGCGTTGGTACAGTAAGGCGGCGGCAGCGCGATACGCGGCGAAATGGATCGAGTCCTCCACATCATATGGGCTTCCCGACCCGCTGTCCAGGAGGTCACGAGTTCGAGGACTATATACCAGTCCCACCTCAGCCGCCGAGGTCCCTTCGTACACCCCTGCTGCCGCCTCGGCAATCCATCCAAAAAGCTGCTTACGAGCAGCGGCGCCAACAGTATCATCCATACCTGGCCCACGCGTTTCGTAGAAATTCCCTCCTTCAGCGAGGACCATACCAGCGAGCTGCGTGCTATCTCGTGGCTGGTAGCCGTAGGTTAGAATCCAGCTTGGCTTTTCACGGTCTACACCCCGAGCGAAGGCCATCATGGTTCGAAAGGCAAGCCACTGGTCCAGACTCGCGTTTTGCATGCCCGTTTCCCCTTCATCGACGCGATCTCCAATCGTTCCAACTTCATGAGCCGTCGTCAAATCAGGGTAGTTGCGATATATGGACGGATCATTCGCGTTTTGGGTTGACCAGCTCGTGTCGGCTGATGCATTTTCCTCGATGAAAACCAGGTCGGGGTTTACGGTACGCGCGGCATCCTTTAGCGCCAACAAAAAGTCAGCCATTTGGGTGTGACGCCACACCACCCAACGCCGCCATGTCGGTGAATCCCAATCCTCAACTACAGGCATGGTCAGGCCAGTGGCGGTTTGAAAAGCCTGTACGCTACATGGATCGCTCGACGGCCATAGATTGGAGTGGTCGCCAACATCTGTTGGCAGGTACACTTGATCGACCCACAGCCCATCAATTCCGGTGGCGACCAGTTCACGCGTCCGGGCCAGGGCAAAATCCATGAAACTACTGCATGGTGAGATCCAAAGGTCCCATTGCCCTTTTTTAAGCCAGTGTTCTTGCTCGCTTGCGATGTCGTTGAACACAAGCGGTTCGCCGTCAAGCGAACGCTGGGGCCAATCCGCGCGCTCGGTGCTAGGGTTCCGCTCTGGCACCGAGACCCGCTCCAGTCCAACTTCATACAGCACCACTTTAAGGCCACGCTCGTGCGCCTTTTGAACAAGCATCGCCACCTGTCCCTTGATAGTGCTAAATGCGTCGTCGTCGACCCACGCGCTGAAATCTTGGCCCAACGGGCTATCGGCGATGACGACGGTGACATGTTGGTCCGCCAGCGCGTCTAGCCGGCTTTCGATATCCGCGGCACTCTCGGATGGATCGAAGTACGCGCCAGCAATTCTAGCCTTACGCGCCCATGCTGGCCATTCAAATGATGTTTTAGCAGTATCGAAGGGTAGTTGAAGGTTTTCAGTTGAGCTTGCGAACTGCGAGAAATCGGCGGGCTGCCCCGTTGCCAACTGGTGCTGCTGTTCTGGAACGTTGTTTAAGCCCCATGTCATTATCCCGAAAACCAGATACCCAACCATCGCGAGGAAGGCGGCACATAACATGATCCTTCTGCCCATTCGTGTAGCCCTCCTCGAGACAAATCAAGTATCCACGGTCACATCCGCCGGCTGCCGGAATGCTTGTGGGCTCGTTTCGAGCATGGCTGTTGACCGAGGGATCAACCTTGCCTAAGCTGCAGCCGCGATCTCCTTGTTCTCGAAGCTGACGATCACATCCCGCAGAATATCTTGCAATGTATGCTGTGGCTGCCATCCAATATATTCGTAGACCTTGGAGATCTCGGGTACGCGGCGTCGCATGTCCTCGAAGCCAGGGGCATAGGCTTGGGCATAGGGCACAAAAACGATGCGGTCGTTGCTTGGGGCATGGCCATTACCATTGACTTGAAGCGCACGAACTATATCGCTGTTGCTTGCGTCCACTGCATCTAAGACTCGGGTGGCAAGCTCAAGGATGGTTACCTCCTCGGTTGAGCCGACATTGAAGACCTGCCCCACTGCTTGGGGACAGTCCACTAGCCCGATAATTGCCTTAACCGCATCATATACATGGAGGAAGCAACGAGATTGTTGTCCATCGCCGTAGACCGTCAGGGCTTCTCCTCGTAGTGCCTGTTGTACCAGTCGAGGGACAACCATGCCGTAGTAGCCGGTTTGCCGTGGCCCCACCGTATTGAAGAGGCGGAAGATCGTTACTGGCAAGCCCTTCTGGCGGTAATAAGCAAGGCCTAGAAATTCATCGACCATCTTGGAGGCGGCATAGCCCCACCGGCTATGGCTAGTCGCCCCCAAGACTACATCGTCACTTTCACTAAACGGAATGCGAGTTCCCTTGCCATATACCTCAGAGGTAGAAGCGATCATTACTTTAACGCGATAACGCAGCGCCGCTTTCAGCACCGCTTCTGTGCCCATGACATTGGTTTCAACAGTATGGACGGCATCTTCGACGATAAGCTTAACCCCGACTGCCGCCGCTAGATGAAACACGATATCACATTGGCTGATCAGGCGATCGAGCACGACCGCGCTAGTAATATTGTCAACGGCAAATTGAAAGGCTGGGTGACCGACAAGATGCTGAATGTTTTCAAAACGACCAGTGGACAGATCGTCGACCACAGTTACGTGATAGCCTTGTTCGAGCAGTGCTTCTGCGAGGTGACTGCCAATAAATCCCATGCCGCCAGTAATTAATGCCCGGACGGGCTGGTGCGAGCGTTTGAAGGTGAGCATGCATGTCTCCTACGTGTTTTGCTGATCAAGAGTTGCTTTTAGAGACGAATAATTTTATTGGAGTTGGTTCGGGTACCGCGAGTTGCATTCCGTGTATCAACGATCAGGCGGCTGCTCGCAACGACCCAGCTCCAGTCGTAGCTCGTATGGGCGGTAGTGATGACCACGCAGTCAGACTTCTGCAACAGCTTTGTGTCCAAGACTGCCGATGCCATTGTGCTGCCGTCGATCGTCAGCCGTGATACATAAGGGTCGTTGTAGATAACATCAGCGCCTTTTTGGCGCAGCAGGTGGACAATGTCCAAGGCCGGAGACTCTCGCAAATCGCTGACATCGGCTTTGTAAGCCACACCCAGGAGTACGATCCGCGATCCTTTGATGGACTTTCCATGATCGTTCAGCGCGTCCGCAATCTTGCCGACCACATAATGCGGCATGCCGAAGTTAACTTCTTCTGCAAGTTGAATAAAACGAGCGTTGTAATTCAACGTCTTAAGCTTCCATGCGAGGTACTGCGGGTCAATCGGGATGCAGTGACCGCCGAGTCCAGGGCCGGGGTAGAACGGCATGAAACCAAATGGTTTTGTCTTCGCCGCTTCGATAACCTCCCACACGTCAACGCCAAGCCGGTCACACATGATGGCCATTTCATTGATCATCGCGATGTTCACGGCCCGGAAGGTATTCTCCAAGAGTTTCACCATCTCAGCCGTGCGCGGCAAGGAGACGGGAACCACGTGCTCTATCGCTGACTCGTACAGGGCGCGGGCGACTTCAAGGCAGTCTCGCGTCACGCCGCCGATGACCTTGGGCGTGGTTTGCACAGTCCAGTCTGTTCTCCCCGGGTCGATACGCTCGGGCGAGAACGCAAGAAAGAAGTCGCGCCCGACAACGAGGGAGGACCGACCTCCTACACTGGCGTGCCCATTGCCCGCCTCGTGTGGCTGTGCTTGCTCTAACCTCGGGAGGATCAGTTCCTCGGTGGTTCCGGGGTACGTGGTGCTTTCAAGCACGATGAGCATCCCGCGATGTAACCGCTGTGCTATTTCATCGGTAGCAGAAAGAATGTAAGACATATCCGGATCTTTAGTTTTGCTCAGCGGCGTCGGAACACACATAATGACCGCATCACATTCTTGTAAAATGTTGTAATCGGTCGTCGCGGACAGGCTGCCTTGTACCTTTCCGCCGTTTCCTTGCCCTCGATCATTGGCACGTAGCGAATCAGTTGCTTGAATTTCGGTAACAGTGCTGGCCATTAGCACGTGACGTTTGATGCTCGTCAGTGGAGTGACAAGCGGTGCAAGGCGTTCGGTGGCAACATCGGGAATGTGGCTTCGGCCAGTGTTCAGCTTGGCAACACGCTTCTTATCGACGTCAATTCCAACGACGCGGAAGCCGGCTTCCGCATATGCGACAGCGAGCGGCAGTCCCACATACCCTAACCCAATGACCGCAATAACTGCCTGGCGGCTCGTGATCTTGTCTAGAAGAAACGACCCCGCATCCGTAACCGTAATTGTGTGCCCGTTGCCGTTTGTTTTCACCGGAAATCCGCTCAGTTCAATCATTGTTTCCTCCATAGATTTTACAAAGCTGAGGAGTAGTAGTAGTCGGCCGCCTCCAAAACCTCGTTGACGGTTTTGGACGAGATGACCACGAATGTCAAGGCGCCTGCGATAAAGGCTACGAGAGTGTAGGTGAAATGAACGGCGAGGCTTAGGGGAAGGCCCACGGCCAGGGTAACAACAATGGCGGGTAGTAGCGCGCGCATCGTCATCCCTGGGCGGGACAGTGTTAAGATAAACATACAGTTGAACACGCCCCAGCCGAGCAAGAAGTAACAGACTAAACTAGTTTGAAGAACGAGCATGAATAAGCCTATATTTGTTAATCCTAGCCAGTTCGTAACTAAGCTCGTGCGGAGTGACCACTGCACGATGAAGTAGGCTACGATGCTGATGATAGTCAGGACCACGAGATAACGCATGAGCTGCCCCCGGTAAAACCTGAGCATGGACCGACCAAAGAGATGGGGATCTTGCCCCGATGTAGCTCGTTGCACGGTCTGCGCATGCTGCCAGAAGAGCCGTAGCGTTCGTTCAGCCACGCCGCTTGCTAGCAGCAGCGGTGGTAGCGCTAAAGTGAGACCGCCCTCCAAACTCTGGATAATCCACAACCGTAGGTCGGCAGTATTGGTCATGCCATACCATCCGAGTAGGTGCGGAATCAACATGAAAACCATATACAGTAGGCCGTAAGCAAAGTACGGTGCGGCTTCGTAGGTCATGTACCCAATCGATGGCAACACTTGCTTGGCTGATTTCCCTGGTTTGGTGGACGTAGCGGAAGCCATAATGGCCGTTACGATTGTGGTCATCGTTACCGTAAATCCGGCTATGGTCCCAAACCCTAAATGCCACGTCGAGAAGGGCTGTGCTGCCCAATCTACCATGACGCCTACGCCTAGTCCGGCCGCCAGTCCTATTCCAAGCCATACTTGCGCTTGGACCAACACAAGTCTTGCTCCGGTCAGCCAAATCATGGCCATGGCCACGAACGCCAAGCAGAAAAAGAAGCCTTCCTGAACCGTAACTAAGCCAATTGCCGCTGCTCCAGCGCAAAAACTTACGACCCCAACCAACAAGCAGGCCAAAGCTACGGCCCAGCTTCGTGTCAAAAACTGATGCGCGGCTGCTACATTACCGACACTTAAGTAGCGCGATCCGCGAGGCATCATGCCCAGGGTGAACGCATTGGTGAAAAGCAGGCTGCTTGTTAGCGCGACGCTAAGTATGAGCACTTGATTTGGTTGCCATTGGCCCAATCTGCTGTATGCTTCGATGATCAGAAGCAACATCACACCCGGAAAAAGCACGATCGGCCCACGCATGTAGTCAGAGACCGTGGATCGATTGGTCTGGCCAACGTTGGGAGTGTGTTCCTTTGTCAAAGGTTGTGTCGATGCTCGTCGGTTCTGAGTCTCGACCAGCACTCGCTCGGCTAAAGCAAAAGTGTCGGGCGCTCCATAGTGCGCGCTCGCGACATCATCGGTAATGCCGAGGGACTCAAGAACCGCGGTGACCTCAAGATAGTCGATCGGTTGTGCGTCCCTTTGCATCACTTCTTCAGCGAGGGCACGGATAGCGTCTACATCTTTAGGAGTCCATGTGTCGGCGTTGTTTGCCGCGATTAATGGCCGTTTCCGCCGTGGTAATAAGCTTATATGGTGCCTGCTGTTCGCTATATGCGTGACGGCAGTGATCGTGTTGCTGGTAGCAGGGGCAGTCACTAAACTTCCACTACTACTCTCGCCAACGGCAAGAACTGAATGCACGTCGACGACATTTCCGCTGTGGTGTAGCACACTTGCTTCCACAGCGACTGACGTCTGCCATCCTTCATTACTATGGGTAGGCATGTTCAGATACAGCTGGTCGGAGCTAGCTTCTGCAAGCATTGCGTGGGTTTCAACCCCTCCCTGCCCAGGCGCTTCAACCGGCTTTGCTGCAACCGAGCGCGCCGAAGCTTTTATCAATCGCGTATAGCTTTCGTGATGAGCGTCCGCTGATTGCCGAACGGTAAATGCCTCAGTCGCCTTGCTGCGGGCAGCCAAGCCTAGCTCGGCGCAAAGTGTCGCATCGTTCATTAGGGTCAAGAGTGCTTCGGCCATCTCGGCAGGGTTACGTGGCTCGACAACAATTCCACAGCCCTCAATCTGCTCCGGCAGGCCACCTACGGCAGTGGCAACAACCGGCTTTCCGCAAAGCATAGCTTCCAGCGTGGCGAAGGGAAATCCTTCTGAAATGCTGGACAAGAGGACCACATCCCCTTCATTGTAGGCATCAGCCGGCTTGGCAATAAATCCCTCAAAGATAACGGAGTCCTCGAGTCCTAGCTCAGTCCGCAAAGCAAGGCACTCCGCATAATACTGTTGTTCCTCGCGTCCAGCGCTCCCATACAGACGAAACTGGATGTCTGGTCGTACCTGATGGACGAGTGCCGCCGCCCGAAGTAGCGTAATAACGTCCTTCAGTGGGTTAATGCGTCCGACCCAGACGATAACTGGTGGTGCTCCCACTTCCTTGCCGCCCGGTGTAAACTCATCAGCATCGGCGCCATAATAGATGGTCCGCAAGCGATCCGGGGAAGCGCCGTTACGTAGCTCCCAGCGCTGGTTGTAATCGCAGCATGGCGAGATTTGATCGGCCATGGCATAACCTAAGCTGGTCATACGGCGAGCAAAGCGGAGGCTGAAAAGCTTCAGAAAGAAACTACCGGAGCTGGTTGCTTCAAATATATATCTTTCACGCAGGTAAATGCCATGCTCGGTGAGCATAAATCCCGCGCCGTACTCTTGCTTTACAATCGCTCCAATCATCGTGCACATGCCTGCCATGGAAGCATGCACAACATCAACTTCCGGAAGTGGCTTGGCCAGCGGAAAGAACCAGTGGTAGAGCCATTGTAGTGCAACCGTCACATCCCCCAGAGTGAACGAAGCGTCTGGATAGCCGTGCCGAGCTGCGGTACTTGGAAAATGTTGTTGCAGTGCCTGGGTGAAGCACTTCCAGACTGCTTGAGAACGGAAGGTCATGTCGAAGTCATAGGCTAGGAAGAAACGATACATCTGGTGCAATGTCGCGCCAAGCTGCTCGGCTTCACCGTCGGTGGTGAAGAGCTGCTGCAGAAACGAGCGAAAGTGCGGTACGAACTCCAGCTCGATCGTGCGCTCACTCGTGTCTCGCTTCAGTTTGAGCAGCGTGCCGAGTGTTAGCTCCCGCTTGGTTTCTTGCATCTCGCGGATGCCCCACAAAGCCACTGGACGAAAATCGACCACATTCGACGGTGGCACAAGCTGCGGCACAAGCTGTGGATCGGCCACGAGACTAAGGAGTGTGAAATCGACTTCTGGCAGATCGCGAATGAGCAGATGACACCACGTACTCACGCCTCCCCAATGGAAGGGATAGGTGCCTTCGGTAAGGAGAAGAACCTGTATCCGTGCACTAGCGTTACTCCCGTCGTATGTCATCATGCGTTTCCAGGTATAAGATTGTTGGAATATTCGGCACGAGCCTGCGGCGTGTTCAATGCTGGTACAGGAATCCAATATGGTGTGTCAGCTGTCAAGGCTACAGCTGAAAGCACTTGGCCCCCATAATGTTCTGTTTCAGTACCGGCCGGCACTCCCGTAAGTGGCACGACCACGTCACGATCCGCTACTAGCCGCAGTCCCTTACCTACAAAAAGTGCTGCTTGAATGTTTGTTGCTTGGTAGATCGAGCGTTCGGTCATCGCTTCGCCGATTGTATGAAGGCTCATGCTGCACACCGGAACATTGCCGTAGACGTCGTTATACTTTGTGATCACCCGCTCGATCAGGACCGATAGCAGGCAATGGTTTCCGTCGTAAGCACGCAGATTTGCTTGGTGAAACATGAGAGGAGCCATATCGAAGGTCAGGAGATACTGCAAGACTGTCTCTGCTTCTCGATCAACAATTTCTTCAAACGACAGATTGCGTTTCCAGAAGTCAAAGTAGATGTGATTGTATTCAGATACCCACTCCCCCGGTGTCGACACGTTAAAGAACAGGTTGTTAGGATGGCGTGGAACAATCAAAATCTCCGGTGCTAACGTGCTGACAACGCCTTGATTCGGCCCCGGATGCTCGCCGTTCATGCGCGATGTATCTGATACCAGAAATCGGATGCCTGTATCGCGTGCTGCACGTATGAAATCGGCGTTGTTCAGTCCTGAAATTTCGGGTGTTACTAGGCTGTCGTGGTGGTAGTGTTGCAGCTCAAGCCCACAAGCAACCTTATGATTAAGTGAGATTTCAGAAAAACAGGTATCGTAGTTCAAGTCATCCATTTTTGGATGCTTGAAGGTATGGTTGACCCATCGAAACTGTGACTGGTTGTTCAGCATACAAGGGACAAGCGTGTCGTTTGGCGGGGGAAAGACCGCGCCTTCTCCGTTGAAAGCAAATTCAAGTTGTATATTTGCAGCGTTCCGTGTACGAGCGTGCAAATATTGTTGCCAGGTGAGCAGTGCTTGAATGTCGGCTCGGCTAAGACGGTAGGTATCGTTTGTGTGATCGATCTTCGGTTCGCCGCTCCATAGCTTTGTTCGGAAAAAAATATCGTCAACTTGACAACTCAAGTACACACGCCGCGACCCAAGGAAGAGCCCACGTGTTACCCAGTTGATCAAGCCATAGCCGAGCAGGAGCGAGTGCTTAAGGCTCGGACTATTATCAATAGTTACCGCTAAGTTTTCTCGATCATCATGGTAGTGCCGGATAGCGGCGACAATCTCGCCCAAGGGTCCGACCAGGAGTGGGGTTGTTGCTTCATCGGCTGCCTCTGCTAGGTACGCCCAAGCCGAACTAATCGTTAACAAGCGTTGCGAATTGAGATACGAGAAAACATCCTTTCCCGCCTCCGTCAGGCGTATATGCAATGGGTGAGCCTGCGTGTCTCGAACGCTTTGAAGCCGCAACCCATAGTCGTCGGGGTAACCCCCCGGCATGGTGTACCAGGTTACCTGTCGGATACCAAAGCATGCTTCGTAGCGCCATAGTGTTTGCCACTGTTCGCTGTTGAACGCACTTTCCCAGGACTGCGTCACGGCAGATTTGTAACCCAAGTTTCCTGTTGTCAGGATAATCCCTTGGTAGTAAGCATGCCTTCCATGCCACAAATGTCCTTCAGTTAGCCGTTCTTCACTCGCGATGAATGTATCGTATGGCGTGCCTAACCGATCCAGCAAGGCAACGATTGCAGCCAGATTGGACTCCTCCCTGTTAGCAGCTACCACCAGCAACTTGAGATCAATCACATCGCTGTCGACAAAAGCGTCGCTGTCAAATACATCTTGGACGGGTGGCTGTTGCCGCGGGGTGTCCACGCACGCAACAGTCACCGTTCCTGTATGGCTCTCTACCTGTGATGCCGGCTCGGGTTCTTCTTTAGAGAACTCGAGCGTCGCTCCGCGTGTATTCTGAGTTAAGGGCATGAAGCTAGGCCTATTCTGTTTGAATCTCCGAGAGATTTTGCTCCAGAGTCCAGTTGCCATATTCATACGTGGTACCCCGCCGTGCTGCATGTTCTACTGACAGGTGAGCGGGATGGTAACGCCACCATTCGCGCCGGCCTTAACATCAACATACGAGATGCTTTGGCTTCCGTACGACTCGATACTGGTGCCATACGCAACGCCGGTAATCGGGATCTTTGCCGGTTTCTTGACCTTGATCGTTACGCTTGGAGTCGCATCGGGAGTTCCGCATGGAATTAGCTGGGCAGTTACGCCGGAGGCGTTGTACTTCATGCGGTTAGTCATGCGTACACCCTGATTTTGCTGCGTGGGACTGAGAATTGGCAGATCGTACATACTGTTGTACTTCGCGAGTGTCACATCTACCAGGTCGCCGAGGAGTGTCTTGCCCGGCGCATACTGACCAGTGTTCGGCTGGTGGAACATGACCGGGTTGACTGACCACTTGAGCATATAGCTCAGAAGCCAGTCAGACTCTTTGTCGAGGATCTGCTCGTAGGTCAGGTCGTTGTCCCAGTACAGGAACTGGCCACTGGCGCACGGCGTAGGATTTGTGACAGTGTTTTTGCTGTAAAAGCAGTTGTACTCGGACACCCATTCCTCCGGTGTCCGCAAGTTGTAGAACAGGTTTGTTGGGTAGCGTGGAATAACGAGCAGTGCCGGCGCCGGCAGCGGCGTTTGTGATCGGATCAGCTCTACGGTAGGCGCGCCTGGATATGTACGGTAATCGCATACTTTGCTGGGATCCGCGGCGGAATTGAACTTGGCGACCGCATAATATCCGGCATTTGGACTTGGATTGCTCCAGTCGTGAGAATATTGAGTCGGCTTGCGGGACGTATCCGAGATCACATAGCGGGTCCCAAAGTTGTACGCGGCCTCGTAGAAGTACGGATTGCACAAACCTGAAATATCCGGCTGGACCAACGAATTCTTCTGGTACTGGCTAAACTTCTTTACGCCCCAGTTATGGTTAAGTTGTAGTTCATTGGTGATAAACGGAACGTCGGCGTAGTACCGATCCGTACATGGGCTTGTTGGGCAATCTTCGTCGACAACTCCATAGTTCAGGTTTGCATGGTCCCACGTATGGCTGATCCATTTGAAACTCTGCTGGTGCTGATTCATGCGGTTCCACAGGGTTGCATCGCTGTAGAAACCAGGCTGGCAGCCTTCGCCGTTAAAGGGCCACTCCAGCCTGAATAGGCTCGCATTAGGTCGCGTTTGTACGTCGTTCTGCCAAGCTTTCACGGCGACGACGTCGTCGCCGCTCATGCGATAGCTCTTGCCAGTGGTATCCGATCGAGTCTCCGGATCCCAGATGCTGTCTTCGATACAAATGTCGTCGGGCTGGTAGTTCATATATACATGGCGTTCGCCAAGGAATAAGCCCTTGGTAACCCAGTTGATGACTCCGTATGACAGGAGCAGCGAGTGCCTCAAGTCCGGATTATTGTCCGCTGTAATCGCTAGATTCTCGCGACCATCGGACGGGTTTGTATAGGTCGAGACAAGCGCGTAGCCATCGGGCGTTGTGAAAAGTGGCATCGCGGTTACCGGCTTGGCAAGTACAACGTCAGCGTTGCCAAAGGGAACTTCATAGGAAGCGTTTAGGTAAGAAAAGTATTGCTGGCCAGCAGCGAGTGTTGCCTTGATCGGTGTGGTAGCAGTTTGCTGCCAGTTGAGCCGCCGTGTCGTGTCATCCCAGTTAGGCCATTCGAGACCTAGTGGCTCCGGCCCAAAGCCAGTCGTATTAAACGTTACCTGACGAATCTTGAATGTCGACTCGTACGTCCAGAGGATATTCCACTCGTCGGGAGTGAACGCGCTTGGATAATTGCCACCGCCGGCATTGTAAACTAAGGAATCGGTGGTCAAGATGATGCCCTGGTAGTAGCCATTGACGCCGCCATCCCACAACATCGGCTGCGTCAACTCCGTTGTAGCCGCCATCAATATGTCATACGGCACACCGATCTGGTCCAGGAACGCTTTGATCGCTGGAAATCCTGCTTCCGTGCCGTCGGCCGCAATAACCAGTACCTTCATGCCGATTGGGTCAACAGCATGGGTCCCGACTACCGCTGAATCCACGGCCGTACCGGTTACTGCCTTTGTTGGCTTTGCCGACGACGTGGCTGGCTTCGGGGGCTTAACCGGTCCGAGCTCTACATCATGGTGCGCTTTGCTATTGCCCTTGTCGGCCTGTGCAGGGGCTGCTAGCATCGAGGATATAAGGACAAGAACAATGACGGGACCAAGGCGCGTCAAAAATAATTTCCAATTGTAATATTGACGGCTACTTCGGCTCATTTGGTGCCTCCTGAAAATCTTCTCGGCTTGACGGTGCTCGACCTGCTGCATTCGTCGTTCGTTTTGTTACAGGCTCCTGCTCCTCGGTCCAGCTACCTTGGTTGACGAAGGGCTGCGCCGCGCAGGTTAGACTAACGCTGACCGTCTCCTGCTCCTGCCTATGATCCAACGTTCCTCTCCTTCATCGCTTGGATACCCCTACTCTTGTCTGCAGCAAAATACAGTGCATTGGTTTCGACCAAATAGCGTGAATGCCTAAAACTAGGCAATCGGTAGACATCTCGCAGGTGCCAGAATTTTGGCAACACGAAGCTCACCGTCTCCAACGCTATTCTGTCACAATACGGGAGTCGTACAAGAGGTTCAATACCCATTGAAAGACACCCTGCTAAGGGTACGCTTGCAAGCTCAACGGGCATTACACATTCAATGATTGTCGAGGGCAAAGAACAGCAACGAGGGTGTTCTTAAGCTGTCCAAGATGAACTGGAAAACACGAGGTTTCCACACCGAGACAAAAACTGTTAGGCAGGTAGAGGTATTACTAATGTTAGGAATGAAGAAGATGTGACGTTTGGTCAAGCCTTGAGAAGAATGGGGGGCGAAAGCTTGACCTAACAAACCTATTCTAACACCCAAAAGTCCTATGTCAAGCGGTACTCATGGTTAAAGTGAGTATTAATGGGGGAATGTGTGGAATATATTTGATACAAGAGCATCATCGATCCAACGTTATGCTGCTTAACATTGTTGGCAGTCGTCGAAATTCAGGTGACTGAGGCACGTATTGTGGTCTGCTCTCACCATAATTGGTCCGAAGAATGGGATCAGGTTAGAACATTCGTTTACTACATCGAAGGCTAGAACTTCAGCGGAGAAGTGAAAGCATAATGTGGCCGGTGAAAATAGGAAGCATAATGTGGCCGTAGCGGCCAAGTTATGGTC
>JASKZZ010000017.1 GCA_030147335.1 Herpetosiphonaceae bacterium
AGCGCCTGCAACCAGTGCGCGTAGTGAGGTCAGACGTGTTTCAGGCCGAATGAAGCTGAGCGCAAACGCGACAACAATCGACCAAAAGACTGCCATAAACGCAGTGTTACCAAGTGCCATCAAGATCACAATAACAAACAGCGAGCTAAAGTGATAGCCGTAACGGAGCGTTAGCTCACGCATCGGCATCGTGTCAACAATAACCGGGCGTGTATTCATTCGCCGCGAATCGGCCTCGATCATCAGCAAACACGATAGATAATACAGCGCCGTAGGAATGGTGGCATAAACCAGCACGCGTAGATACGAGACTTGAAGGTACTCAGCAATCAAAAAGGCCGCCGCGCCCAGTGTTGGCGGCGACAGCAACGCTCCAATTCCAGCAGCCGACAGAATGCCTCCGGCAGTGTTACGATCGTAACCGGCCTTTTTGAGCATCGGCCACGCGAGCGAACCAAGTGTCACGGTTGTTGCAACGCCGCTGCCTGATACTGTGCCAAGCAGAAATCCGGCTGCGGTAACAGTTCGACCCGGCCCCGCGCCACTTTTGGACTTGCCAAGAGCGGCAAAGGACCAATCGAGAAAGAACTTGCCCGCGCCGCTGTACTCAAGCACCGCGCCATAAATGGTAAACAGCACAATAAAGGTCGCTGCAACATCCAGTGGTCCGCCAAAAATGCCTTCAAGCGTCAGATAGTTTTTGCCGATGATGCGCGACAAGGTTTGTCCGCGATGCGTAAATGGCGGCGGAAGTGATCTACCGTAATAGGCATACAGCAAAAACAAAATAACTGTTAGCGGCAAAACCCAGCCGGTTGTTCTGCGGGTTGCTTCAAGAACCAGCAGAATTAAAGTGCCGCCCATCCACATTTCGGCCATTGTTGGCGTGATGGTGCGTTGAAGCGCAGCCTCAAAGTTGAAGATGAGAAACACGAGACTGGCGATGGCCAGGAGTGAAAGCACGATGTCCAGAATCGTGACCTGCTTGCGGTCGCGCTTCGACAGCGGGTAGAAAATAAAAGTTAATACCAGTACAACCATTAAGAAGTTCGCGCGGTACACCTGCGGTACTGTGTTGAATTGGGTCCAATATAGCGCGTAGATCGACAATCCTGCCGCCAGTATGCCTGCGATCAGCCGCCATACTCCGCCCAGCTGCCGTGTCTGTGATTCGCTTTCAAACTCTTCAATAATCTGACTAACTTTTTCGTCACTGATTGGCTCGATGTTGTCGGCAGAAAGCTCTGGCGAGGCTGTATTGTAGGCTTTGGCCATGCGACAATTCTCCATCTATGATGGTTATGCTATGCAACCCATCCAATTTTTGGATGGGTTGCATACAAGACACGCCTATTGATTCCAAACGCCTTTTTCTTGGTAGAACCGAATCGCGCCGGGATGGAATGGAATTGATGAGCCTTTAGCCGCGGTTTCCAGGGCAAGTTTCTTTGCCTCGGGGTGGCTGGCCTGAACATCGGCAAGGTTGTCGAACATCGTCTTAACAATGTCGTAGGCGAGCTGCTCGTTCATGGTAGCGCTGGCAAATACGATGTTGCCGATGCCAATGCCCGGAATATCTTGGTCAAAGCCCTGATACGTTCCGGCAGGCAGCGCGAATTCCGTGTACACCGGCCCATACTTGGCCGTCATCGACGATACATATTCGGCTGCCGGTACAAACTTGACCTTGACGTTGCTTGTGGTTACAAGGTCGGTGACGGCGCTGGTGGGTAGGCCACCGATCCAGAAGAATGCATCGATTTTGCCGTCTTTCATCGCCGCTGCCGAGTCATTGACGCTGAGGTTTTGGCGGCTAATGTCGGCTTTCGGGTCGAGTCCCGCCGCTTCTAAAATGCGGTCTGCCGCGCCTTCGGTGCTGCTGCCCGCAGAACCGACCGAGACCGTTTTGCCTTTCATATCGGGCACACTGTTAATTCCCGACGCTTCACTGGCGACAACATGAACAAAGCTGTTGTACAGCACCGCTAATGTACAAGCTGGAATCGCGCCTGTGTCGGCGTACGCGCCTTGGCCAAGGATTGCATCGTAGGCCGAATCGACGGTGGACAACCCGATGTCGGCCTCGTTGGTCTTGATCAGCTTCATGTTATCGACTGATCCGCCGGTTTCTTGCGCCGTGACCTGCGCGCCTTCGAGCTTATCGGTCAGCACGCGCGCAATACCACCACCATACGGGAAGAACACGCCACCCGTGTTGCCGGTGCCGATTTCAAGGATCGGCGGGTTGGGACGCTCGGTGCTGGCGGCTTCTGCCGTACACGCGCCTTGATCTGTCGCTGCTGCGTTTGCAGAACCTGCTGCACTCGCGCTTGTGGCAGTCGATGCTGCCACGGTTGAAGCGCTGGCCGATGTTTGTGTTTCTGTTCCGGTTGAGGTTTGGGCTGCGGAACTTGTGGCGGTCGATGCCGTTCCGGTGCCTCCGTCGGCGGCAGGCGATCCACACGCCGCGAGCAGCAGCGAAAGGATCGTGAAACATGCGAATAGGCGGGCCGTCAGGACTCGTCGCATCGGTGAACCTCCTCGTTCAATTGACTACCTTCATCTGGGGTAAAAGAGATGTAAATATTGTAGCAGAATAGTGCAATACGAAAATCGCTTACGACTCGCTCCCTGTATTTATACGCGGTATCATGTGTTTATGACGACACCGAGTTTCACATCCTATCCCATCAACGACGTAATGACCGTCTTGCATGACACAATGCCGGCGTTTCCGCAGCCGCTGATCGACGGTAACGGAATCGCAAGTCAAACGCCGTTTCATATTCTGATAGCTACAATTCTTAGTTTGCGGACAAAAGATACGCTGACTGTGGTTGTTGCGCCTCGATTATTTGCGGTTGCCGATACGCCGCAAACGATGTTGGAGCTAAGCGAAGTGCAGATCGCGGAACTGATCTATCCGGTTGGGTTTTACCGTACCAAGGCTCGTTCGATTCGCGAAGTGTGCGCGTTGCTGCTGGAACGATATGACGGCGAGGTTCCCAATGATCTCGACGCGCTGCTAACGCTGCCTGGCGTTGGTCGAAAAACTGCAAACCTGGTGCTGACGATGGGCTTCGGCTTGCCCGGCATTTGTGTGGATACGCACGTCCACCGCATTTGCAACCGTTGGGGCTATCTCCAAACAAAAACGCCGGAAGAAACCGAGCTTGTGCTGCGTGCCAAGCTACCACCGCAACACTGGATTGCCATCAATGGGCTGCTGGTAACGTTGGGGCAGAACATTTGCCACCCCACGTCGCCCAAATGTAGTATGTGTCCTGTCGCCGCCTTCTGTGCTAGGGTCGGGGTGACACGCAGTAGATAATGATGACGACAAACAGGAACGCACAAATCGGCGTTCCTGTTTGTTGATTTTCCGTTATCGGCTATGCGTTGATCGTTCCTTCAAACAAGCCGTGCGCCGCCTCGCCAATCGCTTCGTACAATGTCGGGTGAGCGTGGATTGTGTGGACCAAGCTCTCGCCGGTTGCTTCATGCGTCAACGCCAATGTCGCCTCGCTCAAAAGCTCGGTCGCCTCCGGACCGATGATATGAATGCCCAGCACTTCGTCGTACTTGGTATCGGCGATAACCTTTACAAAGCCGGTGCGCTCGGTTCGGATGGTGGCATGGCCGTTCGCCGAGAACGGGAACTTGCCGATCTTGATGTCGTAGCCGCGCTCACGGGCCTGCGCCTCGGTCAGTCCTACATGGCCAATCTGCGGGTTGGACCAATATGGGACGGGTACCTTATCGTAGTTGATCGGCGTGACATGGTGGCCGGCCATATGTTCAGCGGCCAGCACGCCTTCGGCTGATGCGACGTGTGCCAGCCCCGTCTTGCCCACACAGTCACCAATGGAGTAGATTGATGGAACATTGGTCTGCATAAACTCGTTGACTTTGACGAAGCCACGCTCGTCAAGGGCAACGCCTACTTGTTCCAGACCCATGTCCTTGGTCAACGGCGAACGTCCAGCCGCGATCAAGAGTTTGTCGCCAACGATCTGCTGCTCTTTGCCCTCTGCGTCTGTGTACATCACTGTTATGCCACTATCGCTGGGATTGACGCTGCTGATCTTGACATTAAGATTGACCTTGATGCCTTTGCGCTGAAACGCTCGAAGAAGCTCCGCGCTGATCTCTTCATCAGCCAAGCGAATCAAACGTGGCAGCGCTTCCAGGATTGTGACCTCCGAGCCGAAGCCATGAAAGGCCGTCGCCATCTCAACGCCGATCACACCGCCGCCAATCACCACCAAGCGCTTCGGCACTTCTTTGACTGCCAACATGCCGGTGCTCGACAGAATTCGCTCTTCGTCTATTTTGGCAAACGGCAGCGATGTAGGATGACTACCGGTGGCGACAATAATGTTCTTGGCGTTCACGGTTTGTTCGCCGTTGTCGCCCTTTACACTGATTGTGTTAGGACCGGTCAGCCGACCGTAGCCCTTGAACACATCGACTTTATTCTTTTTGAGCAAGCTGCCGACGCCGCCGCTCATCTGCTTGACCACACGCTCTTTAAAGCCAACGGTAGCGCTGAAATCAAGCCGGAGATTGTCGGCAACAATGCCAATGCGTTTGCCTTCGCGTGCTGCCTCAAGGGTGTGCGCCGTATGCAAAAATGCTTTGGATGGAATACAGCCGACATTAAGACACACGCCGCCCATGTCGCCAGCCTCGATAACTGCGGCTTTCAGCCCAAGCTGCGCTGCCCGAATCGCTGCGACGTAGCCGCCCGGTCCCGAGCCGATCACACCAAGATCATACTGTGTATCCGCCATCAAATCCCCCACGTTAAGGACTATCCATTTTTATTCGTAGCCATCAGCTAGCTCGATTAAGTGGATCACAAAAGGTTTTACATGCTTCTTTGGTATCATACCATAGCTCGATCAACGCCCTGTGCATAAGCAGCCGGCTACGGCAGATCATCGGATCGTTAATCTTGATTGCGCAGAAACGCACAAGGACGCGGAGGCCACGTTATTCGCCTCGGCGTCCTTGTGTCGGAACAAGCACACTATGAGCTGTAATGTTCCAGTGTTCGCTTGACAGCCGCCAAAAATGTGTCAGCTGTTGCGCCGTCGATAATACGATGGTCAAAGGTCAGGCTAAGATAGCACATTGGCCGGATTGCCAGCGCGTCTAGGCCATGCTCGGTAATAACCACGGCTCGCTTTTGAATCGCGCCAACGCCGAGAATAGCGGACTGCGGCTGATTAATGATCGGCATTGCAAACAACGATCCCGACACCCCATGATTGGTAATGGTGAAGGTGCCGCCTTGGGTTTCGTCCGGCTGTAGTCGCCGAATACGCGCTCGTTCAGCCAAATCATTAACTGTACGTGATAATCCCAGTAGGCTTTTATCGTCGGCGTCCTTGATCACCGGCACGATCAGTCCTTCAGGAATTGCAACCGCCATCCCAACATTGATGTGCTGATGCATCACAATGCCGTCGTCGCCAAACGAAGCATTGACGATTGGCACGTCGCGCAGCGCGACCACAACCGCTTGCACAAAGTACGGCGTAAATGTTAGCTTGACGCCCTGCCGCTCGAAATCAGACTTGTGCTTGTTGCGATGCGC